>WHST01000012.1 GCA_009379955.1 Streptosporangiales bacterium
CCCGCCGAGCATCTCCGCAGCGAACGCCACCAGCCGCGGCCTGACCTGGTCCATCTCCTCCGGGGTCACGGATCAGAACACGACCACATCACGAGCCGGATCAGCGGTAGCGACACACGTAACAAAGTACTACTAGGCGCGTACGCCGCCCGAGGTACGCCGGGTGTCGTCAGCGGGCGGACGTCAGCCGGCCCGATCCGGCGGAGCATGAGGCTCACGTTCCCGTCGAGCGATGAGTTTCGGGCTCCCGCCCGGTCTCCCTCGGCAAGCCCCGGAGGAGAGCCGCCATGACCGCCCAGACATTGCCCCTGACCACCCCCGCCGACGCGCTGCGTGCGCTGCGCGCCCGCCTCGCAGGCTCGGTGTACGTGCCCGGCGACGCCGAGTACGCAGGCAAGGAGAGTTACCGCGGCGCGCCCGCGTTCGTGGTCGAGGCGGCCACGCCCGCCGAGGTACGCAGCGCCCTGGGTGTCGCGCGCGAGTACGGCCTGCCGCTCACCGTCCAGTCCACCGGTCACGGCACCATCGTCGCGCCGACCGGCGGGCTGCTGCTGCGGACGTCCCGGATGGCACGGGTGCTCGTCGATCCCGACCGGCGGATCGCCCGTGTCGGGGCCGGTGCCCGGTGGAGTGAGGTCATCGCCGCGGCCGAGCCGTTCGGCCTGGCACCGCTGTCCGGTGACACCCCGTCCGTCGGCGTCGTGGGGTACACGCTGGGCGGCGGGCTGAGCTGGCTGTCCCGCAGGTACGGCTTCGCCGCCGACAGCCTGCTGCGCATCGACCTGGTGACGGCGGACGGCCGGTACGTCACCGCGACCGAGCACCGGAATCCCGACCTGTTCTGGGCCGTCCGGGGCGGCGGAGGCAACTTCGGCGTCGTGACGTCACTGGAGTTCCGGCTCTACCACGTGCCCGAGGTGTACGGCGGCAGCGCGGTCTTCCCGATCGAACGGGCCGCGGCCGCGCTGACCTTCCTCGCCGAGCACGGCGAGGAGCTGCCGGACGCGCTGTCCCTCTCGCTGGTCGTCGCCAGGAACGCCGGCGAGGACGGCCCCGGCCTGATCGTGCGCGCCGTCCACGCGGACGGGGCGGACGCCGGGGAGCGCGCCCTGCGACCACTGCTCGACATCGTCGGCGCTCCCGTCTCCGGCGGCTTCCGGCCGATGCGGTACTCCGAGGTCAGTGGTATCGGAGGCACGCCGCCGCGAGGTTTCGCGATGTACGACCGCCTGTCGCCCGAGCTCGTGGAGCGGGTGGTCGGCTCGGTGACACGTCCCGACTCCGGCGTCTCGGCCCTGGAGATCAAGCACTGGGGCGGCGCCATCGCCTGGCCCACCGACCCGGCACCGGGACCGGTGAGCCACCGCGACGTCCCGTTCGTGATGAAGCTGGACGCATCGCCGCACGCCGTCGCCGACCTCACCAGGTACGCCACCGGCCACTCGTACCTCAACTTCCTCAGCGACACGACGCGGACCGCCAGGGCCTACACCGAGGACAACTACCGGAGGCTGCGCGGCGTGAAGGCGGCCTACGACCCCGACAACATGTTCCACCGCAACCACAACATCCCGCCGGTGCTCAGGGCAGGGTGATCGCCGGCGTCGGCTCGTCGACGTCGGTGGGATCAGCGAGGCCGGTGCAGTCGACCTCGAGCACGTCGCCCGGATGCGTACGCATCCAGGCCCGCGCGCCCGCGTCGCCCTCCGCCTCGTCGGCGACGCCCGCCCACACGTCCCGCGCGAGCAGCACCGGGTGCCCGCGGTGTCCCTCGTACGTCGCCACTGCGACGCCGGGACGTCCGTCCGCCGCCCAGGCGTCGACCACGCGCCGGATACACGCCTCGGTCAGCCACGGTGTGTCGACGAGGAACATGACGCACCCGTCGGCCTCGTCCGGCAGGGCGGCCAGACCGGCGCGCAGGGACGCGCCCATCCCGTCGCGCCATGCGGCGGCGAACACCGTCGTCGCGCCCTCGACCCGGCCGAGCGTCGCGGCGCCCTCCACCACGACGACCGGGTCGCACCCGGCCGCACGCACCGTCGCCGCGGCGCGGTCGACGAGCCGTTCGCCGTCGAGCCGCGCGAGCGCCTTGGGCCCGCCGAACCTGCGACCCTCCCCCGCGGCCAGCACCAGCCCCGCGATGGTGCTCACGGGTCGGTGCGAACGGTGAGCCCGGCCGACTCGCGGTGAATCGGGCCGCTCAGCACGCCCAGCCGAGCACCGGTGCCGCCCCACCGGATCTGCACGATCTCGGCCGCGATCGAGACGGCCGTCTCCTCGGGCGTACGTGCGCCGATGTCGAGGCCGGTCGGCGACGAGATGCGCGACAGGTCGTCGTCGCCGAGACCGGCCTCGCGCAGCCGCTCCATCCGGTCGTCGTGGGTGCGCCTGGAACCCATCGCGCCGATGTACGCCGCCGGCGTACGCAGCGCGGCCTGCAGCAGCGGGACGTCGAACTTCGGGTCGTGGGTGAGGACGCACAGCACGGTGCGCCCGTCGATGGTGCCGGCCTCGAGCTCCCTGTCGAGGTAACGGTGCGGCCAGTCGACGACCACCTCGTCGACGTCGGGGAAGCGGCGCTTGGTCGCGAAGATCGGGCGGGCGTCGCACACCGTCACCCGGAATCCCAGGAAGGTGCCCATCCGCGCCATGCTCGCGGCGAAGTCGATCGCGCCGAACACGATCATCCGCGGCTTCGGCGCGAGTGACTGCACGAACAGCGCGAGGTCGTCTGCCCTGCGCTCGCCGTGCCTGCCCAGTCGCAGCACCTCGGTCGTGCCGGCGGCGAGCATGCCGCGCACGTCGTCGGCAACGGCGTCATCGAGGCGCGTGGAGCCGAGCGTGCCCGACCGGCGATCGGGCCAGACCACCAACCGGCGGCCGAGCTCGGGTGGCGACCCGTCACTCGACTCGCCCTCGACCGTGGCGCCGGAGCCGTCGACCTCGATGACCGTGACCACCGCGACGGGCTCGCCCTCACGCACTGAGGTGAGGACGTCGCCGAGCTCGGGGAACACCTGGTGGTCGACCGGCTCGACGAGGATGTCGATCACACCGCCGCAGGTCAGACCCACCGCGCCGGCGTCGTCGTCGCTGATGCCGTAGCGCTGCAGGACCGGCCGGCCGGACTCCGTCACCTCGCGCGCGAGCTCGTACACCGCGCCCTCGACGCAGCCGCCCGACACGCTGCCGAACGCCGCGCCGTCGGCGCCGACGGCCATGGCGGCGCCCGGTGCGCGGGGCGCGCTGCGCCAGGTGCGCACCACCCGCGCCATGCCGAACGGGCGTCCCTCCGCCCACAGCGTCGACAGCTCGTCGAGCACGTCCCGCATGCAGCACCTCCGGTATCCCGCATCTATCAGAGTACGGCGCCTCACGCCCAGCCGAGCTTGTGCAGTTGTTCGTCGTCGATGCCGAAGTGGTGGGCGATCTCGTGCACGATCGTGACCTTGACCTCCTCGGCGACCTCCTCAGGGGACGAGCTGATCGCGCAGATCGGGCGGCGGTAGATCGAGATCCGGTCCGGCAGGACGCCCGCATACCAGTCGCCACGCTCGGTGAGCGGCACGCCCTGGTAGAGGCCGAGCAGGCCGTCCTGCGGAGGGTCATCTTCGACCACGACGGCGACGTTGTCCATCATCTCGGCGAACTCCTGCGGGATGCCGTCGAGGGCGTCGCGCACCAGCTCCTCGAACTCCTCGCGCGTCAGGTCGATCACGAGTGTCATTGTCGCGGGGCTGCCCGCGGAAGGCGTCACCGGATGAGAGTCTGGGCCGATGCGCGTGGTCAAGGCGGTGTGGCAGCGGGTGCGGCGGCTGTTCGGGCCGCGCACCAGGCGACGCCTCGCCGTCACCGCGGTCGCCCTGGTCGGCGGCTGGTTCGGGCTCCTCGTCGGCGGCTCGGTCACCGCGCCCGTCGGCCCGGTCGAGGCGCAGCTGTCGCTCCGCCCGTCCATCACCGGCAACACCTTCGTCGACGTCGCGCCGCTCGGCACGCTCGAGCTCGACACCACCGACGCGCCACTGGCGATCAAGGCGTCCGTCGCCGAGATCAGGGTCGAGGCGGCCCGCGAGATCTTCGACGACCCCCGCAGTCTCAACGGCATCCAGGACCGGATCGTGTCCGACCTGCAGCGAGCGCTGGTACGCCTGGCCCTGCAGTCGCTCGGCTTCGGCGTGCTCGGTGCGGCGGCGTTCACGGCGGCGGTGTTCCGCACCTGGCGACGCGTCCTGAAGGGCTCGCTCGTGACGCTGGGCCTGATGCTGATCACGTACGCGGCCGCGGCCGCCACGTGGAACGAGCAGGCCGTCGAGCAGCCGCGCTACACCGGCCTGCTCGCCAGCGCGCCGAGCCTCGTCGGCAGCGCCGAGAGCATCGCGAGCGACTTCGGCCGCTACCGCATCCAGCTGGCGAAGCTCGTGACCAACGTGTCCAAGCTGTACGACGCGACCTCGGCGCTGCCGACGGACGAGCCCGACCCCAACACCATCCGGGTGCTGCACGTGTCCGACATCCACCTCAACCCGGCCGCGTGGAACGTCATCACGTCGGTGAAGGAGCAGTTCGGGGTGTCGATGATCATCGACACCGGCGACCTCACCGACCACGGCAGCAGCGCGGAGAGCCAGTTCGTCGACGAGATCGAGAAGCTCGACGTCCCGTACGTCTTCGTCAAGGGCAACCACGACTCCGAGGCGACGGTGCAGGCGGTCGAGCGTCAGGACAACGCGATCGTGCTGTCCGGCAGGTCGCGCACGGTCGACGGCATCAGGCTGTGGGGCATCGGCGACCCGCGGTTCACACCGGACAAGGACGTGCACACCGACGAGGACACCGTGCCACTGGGGGCGTACGGCCAGCAGCTCCGTTCGCGGATCGAGGCCGCGGGCACGATCGACATCGCGCTGACCCACGACCCGACGGTGACGAAGGAGTGGCAGGGCATCGTCCCACTCACCCTCGCCGGGCACACCCACAAGCGGGAGACGCGGCTCACCGCCGGCGGCACCAGGGAGATGATCGTGGGCTCGACGGGTGGCGCGGGCCTGCGCGCCCTCGACCACGAGGAGCCGACCCCGATCGAGCTGAACGTCCTGTACCTCGACAAGCGCACCAAGCGGCTGCAGGCGTGGGACGAGATCACGCTCGGCGGCCTGGGCCTCACCTCCGCGCAGATCGACCGGCACACCGAGGAGAAGCCCAACCGCCCGCTGAACCGCCTCGCCGGCGAGTCACCCACCCCCGTGCCGACGCCGACTCCGTCGGGCAGCCAGACCCCGTTCACCGTCCCGGCCACCACCCCACCGCCGGCCGGCTCGACCACCGGCCGCCGGCGCAGACCCGGTGGCCCACCCGCGCCGTAGCGGCGGTATCCGCGTTGGCGGGCGAGACGCCGGCGTCCTATCCTTGAGCCGTCTCAGTCGTCGACGTCCCCATCGTCTAGCGGCCTAGGACTCCGCCCTTTCAAGGCGGCAGCGCGGGTTCGAATCCCGTTGGGGGCACGTACAGCATCTGTTCTTCGCTTACCCGAAGGTCTTCGCCGTGGCGTAGCCCTTTCCGTCGTACTTCTGCACGATGACCGACGACACGGCCGGCTGGCCGTCCTTCGTGGTGTCGACTGCGGTGCCGTCCAGCATGAGCGGCGCCTGGAAGTCCGAGATGCCACGCAGCGCTTCCATGAAGCTGGCGCGTGTCGGATCGGTCGTCTTCTCGAACGCCTGCTCCAGCGTGGCGCCTACCATGTAGCTCCACATGCAGTGCGGGAAGGCGGGCGTGTCGGGGTAGTCCGCGTACTCCTCGAGGTCCGACAGGAACGTCACGACGTCGTCGTCCTTGGCGAACGCCGGGCTCTGCGGTGCTTTCGCGAACGACACGGAGTAGACCCCGGGGAAGGCCTTGGCACCGCCGGGCTCGAGAATCGCGGACGGACTCGAGGTGTTCGACGGGAGGAACCAGCTTGGTTTCCAGCCGGTCTGCCGGGTCTTCTCCAGGGACGAGATCACGAGCGGCGTGATCGACATCGCGTTGAAGAAGACATCCGCGTCGGTCGCGGCGAGCTCGGTGAGCTGCGCGTCGACCGACGTGTCGGTGGCCTCGTAGGTGAGCTCCTTGACGACCTCGATGTTGTCGGCACTGGCGATCGCCTTCTTGAAGCCCTCGACGTAACCTTTGCCGTAGTCGTCGTTCTGCGACAAGATCGCCACCTTGTGGTCGTCGTCCGAAGCGGCGAGCAGGTCACCGAACGCGGCGCCCTCATTCTGGTAGATCGGGACGAACCCGAGTTGCCAGGGGCTCTTCTTCCGGTTGCTGAACAGCGGGTCGCCCGTCATGACGAGCACCTGCGGGAACTCCTCGTCGACGGCCGCCTCCCGGTAGGCGCGGTTGGTCGGCGTGCCGAGCCCTGACGTGACGGCGAACACGCCGTCCGAGCCCATCTGCTGGAAGTTGGCCAGGGCCTTCTGCGGGTCGTACGCATCGTCGTAGCTCTTGATCTCGACGGTGCGTGTCTTGCCGTCGCCGAACTTGACGCCACCCGCCTCGTTGACCGCGCCGAAGTACGCCTTGATTCCTGCGACCGTGCAGGTGCCGGGGCCGGCCGTCGGGCCGCTGAGGGGGGTCGTGATCCCGAGCGTGATCGTCTTGTCCGTGATGCCAGGGCTCGTGGATCCCGCGCTCCCCCGAGGCCCGCCGCGAGCGCAGCCCGACACCGCGAGAGCGACGATCGACGCCATCGCGATGATGCGGACGAAGGTCCCGGCTCTCATTCGAATGTTCATTCCTGACCTGGCCTCTCTGTCTCTCCGGGTCATGCCTGCGCGCTGTCCGTGGACGGATGCTGCGCGGGCGGGGTTTGCGGGGAATCTTCCTGCGATGGTCGGGCACTGGGCCGCCGCGTGAGCCGACCGATCACTCGCGGGAGGCTCACGAGTCCTCCCGGCAGCAGGAACAGCACCGCCAGGAGGATCAAGCCCTGGCTGACGGCCGTCAGGTTCGGGTCGATCGCGTTGGTGAGCTGCGGGACGAACACGTAGTACGCGCCACCGAGCAGCGAGCCGGTGATGCGGCCGGCGCCGCCGATCACCATCGCGGCGACGAGGGCGATCGAATGGCCGAAGCTCAGGGTCTCGGGCGACGTGTACTGCACCGCGACGAGGTAGAGGAAGCCGCTCACACCGCCGAGGATCGATGCGATGGTGAAAGCAAGGACCTTGTAGCGATAGGGCGAGACGCCCATCGACGCGGCCACCGCCTCGTTCTTGCGCACCGCTACGAGGGCGCGGCCGAACTTGCCGCGCACGAGGTTGCGGGCCAGCAGGAAGGCTGCGGCGGCCACGACCAGCACGATGTAGAACTGCCACTGGTCGTTGTAGAGGCCGGTCCAGTCCGGTGCGCTGGAGAACCGGGCCGAGGTGCCCTGCGACCCCCCGGTGAGGCCGGACAGCCGCTTCGCCAGTGGAACGCCGACGATGGGAAGGGCGATGGTGACCATCGCGATGGCGAGGCCGCCCAGCCGGGCAGCGGCCAGCGCGACGAGCAGGCCCACGACGCCAGGGATGACGCAGGCCGCCACGAACACCAGCACGACGTTCCAGTCGTGGGTGACGCCGTAGGCGGCGGCGTACGCGCCGAGCCCGAGGAAGAAGATCTGCCCGAGATTGACCTGCCCGGTGTATCCCATCACGATGTTCAGCCCCAGGACGGCCACGGCGTAGACGCCGATGCGGATGAGCGTCTGGTTGGCGAACACCGGGAGGAAGAGCGGGGCGGCGAGCAGCAGGATCGCGACCACGATCACGAGCGCACGCCACACCCACCGGTTGCGAAGCCGAGCCGACATCGTGTTCATCAGACCCGCACCACGACCTTCCGCCCGAACAGGCCCTGGGGACGGACGACGAGGATCACGAAGATCAGGATGAACGGCACGGCGATCTTCAGGTCGTGGCCGATGAAGGGCACGTAGACGGCAACCAGGCTCTCGAGGACGCCGATCGCCCAGGCAGCGACCACGGCGCCGATCGGGCTGCTCAGTCCGCCGAGGATGACCGCGGCGAGCGCGTACACCAGCGGGGTGTCCAGCATCCCGGGGGTGAGGCTGAGCTGCGGGGCGACCAGCGAGCCGGCGATCGCACCGAGAGCGGCCGCGAGGCCCCAGCCGACCATGAGGAGACGGCCGACGGGAAGGCCCGAGAAGGCCGCGGATGCGGGGTTGACGGCAACGGCGCGCAGGGCGAGTCCGAGCTTCGTGCCGAAGAAGAGGAGCTGCAGCACGACCATGATCGCGATGATCGCGAGCGTCGTGCCGACCGAGCGGACGCTGACGACTACGCCGAACATGTCGACACTCGTGAGCGGGAACAGCGAGGGGAACGGGCGGTTGTCGTAGCTCCAGATCCACGCGCAGACACCGGTGAGGAGGGTCAGCAGTCCGATCGTCACGACGATGGCGGTATCGGGATCGCCCCGCTCGAAGCGCCGGATGAGGAAGCGCTCGACCACCGCACCGATGAAGAACGAGACGACCACGGCGGCGAGGATGCCGAGGAGTACGGGAAGCCCCAGCCGCACGAAGCTGTACGCGATGTACGCCGACAGTACGGCCATACCTCCTTGGGCGAAGTTGATGAGTCCGGTCGCCTGGTTCACGAGCACGATCGCGAGCGCGAGCGCGGCATAGATCGAGCCTGTCGAGAGTCCGTCGACCACGAGCTGGATGAACGTTCCCACGCTCTCAACCCCCCAGGTAGGCGCGTCGGATCTCGTCCATGCCCTCGAGCTCGGCCGAGGGGCCGGTGAGGACGTTGCGCCCCGTCTCGAGGACGGTCGCCGTGTCGACGAGGCGGAAGGCGAGGTTGGCGTTCTGCTCGACGACGACCATCGCGATGCCCGACTCCCGCCGCAGTCGGCCGATCGCCTCGTACACGGCCTTCGCCGTGCTCGGCGCGAGCCCGAGGGACGCCTCGTCGAGCAGCAGCAGCCGGGGCCCGGCCATGAACGCGCGCGCGATGGCGAGCATCTGCTGTTCTCCGCCGGAGAGCGCGGCCGCGCTGGCCGCGAGGCGATCCTTCAGCTGCGGGAACAGCGTCAGGCAGTAGTCGAGGTCGGCCGAGATCGCCCTGCGATCCTTGCGCAGGTAAGCACCGACCCGGAGGTTGTCCCTGACGCTCAGCTGGGCGAGCGTCCCCCGGCCCTCCGGCACGTGGGCGATGCCGAGTGCTGCCACCCGGTCGGGGCGGAGTCCCCGGATGTCGCGTCCGTCGAAGGTGATGCGTCCGGAGGTGCGGACCGTGCCGCTGATCGCGCGCAGAGTCGTCGTCTTCCCCGCGCCGTTCGCGCCGAGGATGCCGACGGCACCGCCGTCCGGCACGCTGAGCGAGACGCCTTCGAGCACCCGCACGGGACCGTAGGACGCTGTGACGTCGGTGAGCTCAAGCAGCGTCATCCGCGGCGTCCTTCCCGAGGTACGCCTCGACGACGCGCGGATCGGACTGCGCCTCGGCCGCGGTGCCCTCCATGAGCTTGCTCCCGTGGTCGAGCACGACGACCCGGTCGGTCAGTGCCGAGATGAGGCCCATGTGATGTTCGACGATGACGACGGTGATGTCCTCCTCGGTACGGATCCGCCTGACGGTGTCGATGAGCTGCGTCACCTCGCCGTGCGAGAGGCCTGCCGCCGGCTCGTCGAGCAGGAGCAGCGCGGGCTTCGACAGCAGCGCGCGGCAGAGCTCGATGCCCTTGTGCAGGCCGTGCGACAGCTCGTCCGCGCGAAGGTCCGCTGCCCAGCCCAGACTCACGCGATCGAGGAGCTCGAGCGCCTCCGCGCGGATCGCACGCTCGGCGCGCGTGGTATGCGGCAGGCGCAGTGACCACGACACCGGTCCGCCGCGAAGGCGGATGTGCCCACCGAGCAGCACGTTCTGCAGCACCGTGGCGTCGAGGTGGAGGGCGGGCTGCTGGAACGTGCGGGCCAGCCCGAGGCGCGCGAGCCTCGACGGCGACGTGCCGACCACCTCGGTGCCGTCGATCGTGACGGACCCCGAGCTGGGCTCGTAGTGACCGCTGATGCAGTTGAAGAGCGACGTCTTCCCCGCACCGTTCGGGCCGACGAGCCCGAAGATCACGCCCGGCTCGACATCGAAGGTGACGTCCTGGAGAACCTTGACACCACCGAAGTGGAGGGTCACGTCCTGGAGACTCAGGCGTGCGGCCACACCGCACCTCGCCTAGTGGTTGCTATCGGCAAGAGGTCGAGCCTGTGCAATCTTCGCTCCCTCGCCACTACGACGCAAGGACATCGTCATCGCGTCAGCTTTGTCGTGCGGGGAGAGTATGTCGCCTGCCATCGACGTTCCGCAGTGTGAACTTCCGCTAGACGGAACGATTGATTGAATGCTGCGGCGACTGCGGAGTAGCCTGCATCGTTCTCCGACCACCGCGACGAGGAGGTAGTCATGGCAGGTCGGGTGAAGAGTGAGCTGCTGCTCGTGGGCAGCCTGCCGGCGGCGACGACGGAAGCGGCACTGCGCAGCGGCGTGGAGTTCTTCGGAGACCTGGTGTTCGCGCTGCCCGACGGGGAGACCGGGCCTCGCGTCGCGTGGGCCGGGTACGAGCGTGAACACCTGGTGCGACCGCATCCCGACATCGAGACCGTCGAGGAAACCGCGTCGCCGACGGGGATCCCGCGCCATGCGTACGAGACGCCGATATTCCGGCTGCGTCCAGGTGTGCGCGAGCTGCGGTTCGAGTCCTGGCCGCGCATCGACGACGCCGTCATCTCCTACCGTCGATTCCGCGCCTTGCGTGACGAAGGCGTGATCCCGGCGCATCTGCGCTTCCAGGTGGGGTTGCCGTTCCCGCTGAGTGGGTTGTCCGGGTTCAAGGCGAACTTCGCCGCCGACTATCCGACCGCCTCGCGCGGCTACGAGGACATGGTCACCCGCGAGCTGGCGCGGCTGACGACGGAGGTGCCGCCAGAGGACCTCGCGATCCAGTGGGACGTGTGCTACGAGGTGCTCGACATCGAGGGCATGTTCAAGTGGACGTCCGGCGACGCGTGGGAGCGGTTCACCGGACCGGTCGAGCGGTTGACGCGGCTGATCCCCGAGCAGGTACTCGTCGGCTACCACCTCTGCTACGGCACATTCCCCGAGTGGCCGATGTACGAGGCCAGGGACATGGGCCTGCTCGTGCGCATGGCCAACTTCGCGGTCGCGAACTCAGGCCGCACCGTGGACTGGCTGCATCTGGCCGGGCCGCGCTACCTGCGCAGCGAGGACGACCGGTTCTTCCGCCCGCTGCACGGTCTCGACGTCGGCGATGCCCGGGTGTTCCTCGGCATCGTGCTGCCCCTCGACGGGGTGTCAGGACTGCAGCGCAGGAAGACGACCGCGGCTCAGCACCTCGCCGACTTCGGCGTCGCGATGTACTGCGGGTTCGGCCGTCAGCCGGGCAAGGACGGCGAGGAGACCATGCGCGAACACCGGACGGCAGCACTGGCCGCACGCGGCTAGTGTCCTGCGTCCTCGTTCTGCCAGTAGGTCTCAGGTCAGGTGGTCGAAGTCGCCGCGAACCCAACCGATGTGGCGGTCGGCGGAGCGTCGCACGACCTGTCGCGCGTCGGTGTCGATGACATTCTGGAAATTGCCGTAGAGGCGGTCGAACGCGAACTGCTCGACGTGCTCGGTGACCCGCTCGACCACCGCGGCGGACAAGGGGATGCGGTTAGGGAAGCTGCGCATGAAGCTGACCGACCTGCGGTCGGGGTTCGCGAAGACGGTGTCACCGCTGAGCAGCACACCCCTGCCCTCGGCGCCGGCGGCCCAGTGGACGACCGCGCTGCCGGGGAAGTGACCACCGGGCTGGGTCAGCGTGACACCCGGCAGCAGGTCCAACGTGCCCGACCAGGGCCGGATCATCGGATCGGGCCGCGCAACCCAGGACAGGTCCGCTTCGGCGACGAACACCGGCACCCCACCCAGGGCACGACCCCACTCCACCTGGAGGCCGAACATGTGTGGATGGCTCGCCGCGATCGCGACGACATCCCCGAGCTCACGCACCCGCCTGACCGCCTCCTCGTCGAGGAAGCCGATGGGATCCCAGAGCAGGCCGCCAGCCGGGGTACGGAGCAGCTTCGCCTGCTGCCCGATGCCGACCCCTGGCTCGCTGGTGATGCCGAACAGATCCGGCTCCAGCTCGACGACCTTGCTGCGGCGGCCGGACGCCGCCAGCTCCGCCAGCGTCGTCCACTGCTGTCCCTCGGCCGGCACCCACTGCCGCTCGTCCACGCAGATCGCGCACACGTCGACCTTCTCCCCGTGCTCGACGGCGCACGTCGCGCAGATCCAGAAGTCCACTGCCCATCCTCGCTCTCTGCATGCACCTGCTCGTCGGCGAAGCCCTTGGATCATGGCATCGATCTCATCCGCTCGACGGGGGTACCGACAGATCACTGTGCCTACGTCGACCCCACACTCTCGGTGAGGACCAGACCTTCGCTGTCGCTTGCCATGACATCAGCCCACCTGCACGGAGAGCTCGGACCCGTCCTCGAGGAGTGGGTCACCGAGCGGTCCTTCGCGCACGCCTACCCGCCGCTCACCTGAGCAGCGGATGCCGCGGTCCTCGCTCATCCGGGTCGTTCCGGACCGTCGCAGCTGCCCGGCTCCAGGGCGAGCCGGTAGCCACGCTTGACGACGGTCTGGACGAGCCGGGGCGTGCCGAGCGCCGAGCGCAGCCGTGCGACGGCCATCTCCACGGCGTGCTCGTCGTCACCGCCACCGGGTAGTGCGGCGAGCAGTCGCGACCGCGACACGACCTCGCCGGGCCGCCTGGCCAGCTCGCGCAGCAACGCGACGGCTGCGGGCGCCAGTGGCCTGACGGTGCCGTCGACGATCACCGCGCGCCGGCGTAGCTCGATCGTGTATCCGGCGACGGGCAGCACCCGCGCGCGAGCCGGCAGCTCCTCGGCGAGCCGGCGGACGAGCGCGCCGAGCCGCGCCCTGGCAGGCCAGACGGTGGGTATCTCCCGCTTCTCCAGTGGCCCGGCAGTGACCGGGCCGACGCACATGGCGAGGACGTCGTGCCGCAGCGCGGCGCACACCTCCCAGCCGAGGCCGAGGCCGTGGGCGTGGGCGAGCAGGCTCGCGGCGGCGGGTGCGCTGGTGAAGGTGACCGCGTCGAGCCCGCGCCGGACGATGGCGTCGACCAGCCGGTCGAGCGGGCCCGTGTCGGCGGGGGTCACCCACCGGTAGACCGGCACGGTGACCACCTCGGCGCCGGCGAGGCGCAGCGCGGCGCAGAAGTCGGGCAGCGGCTCGCCGTGCAGCTGGACGGCGACGCGCTTGCCCGCCACGCCTTCGGCGAGCAGGTGGTCGAGCACCTCGGCGGACGACTCCGACGGCGGGGACCACGCCTCGGTGATTCCGGCGGCGCGGACCGCGCCCTTGGCCTTGGGTCCGCGTGCGAGCACGGCCGCTCCGCGGAGAACGTCGAGCAACGGGTCGGTCAACCCCCACGCCTCGACGGCCTCGATCCAGCCGCGGAACCCGATGCCGGTCGTGGCGACGACGACGCTCGGCGGGTGGGCGATCACGTCGCGGCTGGCGGCGAGCAGCTCGGTGTCGTCGGCGAGCGGAACGATGCGGATGGCGGCGGCGTGCAGGACCGTCGCGCCGCGGCGTTCCAGCATCGTGCACAGCTCATCCGCACGTCGCGCGGCCGTCACCGCCACAGAGAACCCGGCGAGCGGCTCCGGGCCCGGTTCCGTGGCCTGGACGGTCACCGCGCTCACGGAGAACCACCCTGGCGCACTTCCACCGCCCCGTCGCGGACGCGGACGTCGTACCTCGCCACCGCGAACCGTGGATCGGTCAGGCACTCCCCGGTCGGCAACGCGTAGACGTGCTTGTGCATCGGCGAGGCGATGGTGGGAACTCCGGCGCGGTCACCCACGATGCCGCGCGACAGCACAGCCGCGCCGCAGGCAGGATCGACGTTCGCGACGGCGTAGAGGTCGCCGTCGTAGGTGCGGAACACGGCGACCTGGGTGCCGTCGCGCAGCAGCGCGGCCACGCCACGTTCGGGTTGCAGCCGCGCCAGGGGCCAGACCCTGGCCCAGTCGCCTCGCCGCTGGTCGACGCGACGTCTCTCGGTCGTGACGGTCATCGGGTCACCTCCGGTTCGCGTTCGGCATGCCGAGATCGACCGATACCGGTGCTGGGACGCGCTGATCGCGTTCGACGCTGAACGTGATCGACGGGTCGGGAGTGTCGGGCGCGTTGACGAACGAGACGAACCGCGCCAGCTTGTCCTGGTCGTCGAGCACCGCCCGCCACTCGTCGGCGTACGACGAGACGTGGCGCGCCATCGCCGCGTCGAGCTCGGCGCAGATGCCGAGGCTGTCGTCGACGATGACGGCGCGGAGGTGGTCGAGACCACCGTCCATCGCCTCGATCCAGGACGCGGTGCGCTGCATCCGGTCGGCGGTCCTGACGTAGAACAAGAGGTACCTGTCGATGAGCCGCACGAGCGTGTCGCGGTCGACGTCGTTCACGAACAGTTCCGCGTGGCGGGGACGGAACCCGCCGTTGCCGCCCACGTACAGGCTCCAGCCCTGCTCGGTGGCGATGACCCCGACGTCCTTGGCCTGGGCCTCGGCGCACTCCCTGGCACAGCCCGACACGCCCGCCTTGATCTTGTGGGGTGCGCGCAACCCGCGATAGCGCAGCTCGAGCTCGATCGCCAGCGTTACCGAGTCCTGCACGCCGTACCGGCACCAGGTCGAGCCGACACACGACTTCACGGTCCGCATCGCCTTGCCGTAGGCATGACCCGACTCGAAGCCGGCGTCGACGAGCCGGCGCCAGATCTCCGGCAGCTGTTCGACCCGCGCACCGAACATGTCGATGCGCTGACCGCCGGTGATCTTCGTGTAGAGGCCGAAGTCCTCCGCGACCTGCCCGATGACCATCAGCTTCCGCGGGCTGATCTCGCCGCCGGGAATCCGCGGCACCACCGAGTACGTGCCGTTGCGCTGGAGGTTGGCGAGGAAGTGGTCGTTGGTGTCCTGCAGCGTCGCCTGCTCGCCGGCCAGGACGTGGCCGTTGCCCTGGGACGCGAGGATGGACGCCACCGCCGGCTTGCAGATGTCGCACCCGCGCCCGCGGCCGTGCCGGGCGACCAGGTCGGAGAAGGTCCGTACCCCCGTCACGGCGACGATCTCGAACAGCTCCGCCCTGGACTGGTCGAAGTGCTCGCACAGCGCCTTCGACTGCTCGACTCCGGCGGTCGCGAGGAGCTGACCGAGCGACGGGACACAGCTGCCGCAGCTGGTGCCCGCCCGGGTGCACGCCTTGATCGCCGGGACGTCCGTGCACCCCTCGTCGGTGATCGCCGTCAGGATCGCGCCCTTGGTGACGACGTTGCAGGTGCAGATCTGCGCGTCGTCGGGCAGCGAGCCGACGCCGACTCCCACGGCGTCGCCGGGGGCCGGGGCGATGAGCACGGCAGGATCGGCGGGCAGCGGTCGCCCGACCAGCGGACGCAGTGTCGCGTACCGGGTCGCGTCTCCGACGAGCACGCCGCCGAGCAGCGTGCGCGCGTCGTCGGAGACGACGACCTTGGCGTAGGTGCGGGCGACGGGGTCGTTCAGCACGACCTCCAGCGCGCCGTCGGTACGGGCGTGCGCATCGCCGAAGCTGGCCACGTCGACGCCGAGCAGTTTCAGCTTGGTCGCCGTGTCGGCGCCGGGGAACGCGGCGCTGCCGCCCAACAGCCGGTCGGCGACCACCTCGGCCATCGCGTAACCCGGTGCCACCAGTCCGTACACGCTGCCCTCGAGACACGCGCACTCCCCGACCGCGAAGATGGACGGGTCGGCCGTACGGCAGGCCGCGTCGACGACGACGCCGCCGCGCTCGCCGACGGGCAGTCCGGCATTCCTGGCCAGCTCGTCGCGGGGGCGCACTCCTGCGGAGAAGACGACGAGGTCGGTGTCGATCGCCTCGCCGTCGGACAGCACCAGCCGCCGCACCCGCCCGTCCGAGCCGCTCTCGACGGATCGACCGGAAACGTCGCAGTGCACGGTGACGCCCAACTCCGTGACCAACTGGCCAAGCAGGGCACCGCCGCCCTCGTCGACCTGCGCCGGCATCAACCGCGCGGCGAACTCGACGACGTGAGTGTCGAGGCGAAGCGACGTGAGTGCGTTCGCCGCCTCGAGCCCGAGCAGACCGCCGCCGACGACGACACCGGTGCGTGCTCCCTCGGCGGCGGCCCGGATCGCGTCGAGGTCGTCGATCGTCCGGTAGACGAAGCAGCCAGGAGCATCCGCGCCCTCGACCGGCGGGACGAACGGCCGCGAGCCGGTGGCGAGCACGACCGCGTCGTAGGCGTGCGTCGCACCCGACGCGGTCGTGACCGTCCGCGCCACGCGGTCGATGTCATGGACAGGTTCATCCAGCCGCAGGTCGAACAGCCCGTCGCCGTCGGGCACGGGCTCAAGGCGGAGGTCGTCCTCGGTGGCGCCGTCGAAATACGACGACAGCGCGACCCGGTCGTACGCGGGCCGCGGTTCCTCGGCGAGCGCGGTGATCCGCCACCGGCCCGCGGTGTCACGGGCACGCAGGGCCTCGACCAGCCGGTGACCGACCATCCCCTGCCCGACGACGACGAGCTCCGCCATCACGCGACCTCCCCTTCCGTCGCCGTCCGCTCCGCGTCGGCCAGCCGGTGCACGACGGTCTCGAGGTCGCGGTGGCAACCACCGCACCCGGTGGTGGCGCGGGTCGCCGCGGCGAGCCCGGTCGTCGACCGCGCGCCCGCGTGCCAGGCACGGCGGATCGCACCCACGGTCACCGTGTTGCACCGGCACACGACGTCGGTCTCGGCAGGTTCGGCGGGGGACGCGTCGCCGGCGGGGAACGCGCGCCCGAGCAGCAGCGCGAGGCGGTCGGCGGGAGCCGGGTCACCGGTGTCGAAGAGGCGCAGGACGGTGGCGGCGGCATCCGGCAGGCCGAGCATGATCGCGCCGACGACCCGATCGTCGCGAAGCACGAGCTTCGCGTACCGGCCTCGTCGCGGGTCCTCCACGCGCACCGCCTCGGTCGTTCCGTCGTCCTCGGCGTGCGCGTCGCCAGCGGAGGCGAGGTCGAGGTCGGCGGCCTTGAGCCGGGTCACCGGCCGGGTCCCGCCGTACCGCGCGCTCGGGTCGGCGCCGGTGAGCAGGTCGGCGAGCACCGCCGCCTGCTCCCATGCCGGCTGGACGAGGCCGCCGACGACGCCGCGGTGCTGGGCGCAGTCGCCGACGGCGTACACGCGCGGATCGGACGTCGCCAGCCGGTCGTCGACGACGACACCGCGGTCGACGGCCAGACCCGAACGGTCGGCGAGCGCCGTCGCCGGCCGCACCCCGGCGGCCACCACGACGGCGGCGCAGTCGAGCCGACTGCCGTCGTCGAGGGCGAGCCCACGCCCCGGGATCCACCGCGCTGCGGTCGCGTTCAGCCGGACGGTGACGCCCAGACCCGCCATGCCGTCCCGCAGGACGCCCCCTGCCGCCGCGTCGAGCTGGCGTTCCATCAGGTGGCCCACCGGGTGGACGACCGTCACGCGGCAGCCGGTCGCGGCGAGTCCGCGGGCCGCCTCGAGGCCGAGGAGACCGCCGCCGAGGACCGCCACGGCGTCACCCGGCTCGACCAGCTCGCGGATGCGGCGGCAGTCGTCGAGCTCGCGGAACACCGACACACCGGCGGCGAGCCCGCCGTCCGGTGACGCGAGCCCGTCGATCGGCGGCAACCACGGCCGGCTCCCGGTCGCGAGGACGAGGCCTTCGTAACCCACCGCGGTCCCGTCACCCAGCCACACCCGTCGCCGCGCGCGGTCGATCGCGGCGACCGCAGTGCCCGTGCGGACGTCCACGCGGGACGTCCGCGCCCAGTCGGGACCGTGTGTCTCGACCGCGGCGAGGTCGAGCCCGCCGGCCAGCGCGCTCGACAGCAGCACCCGGTTGTAGGCGCGGTACGGTTCCGCGCCCAGCACGGTGAGGCGCACGCGGCCGGCATCCGGGTCGCGACGCCGCACCTCCTCGGCGAACCGGGCACCCGCCATCCCGTACCCGACGACGACCACGTGCCGCGTCACGACGACCGCTCCAGGCGGACGGCACAGGCCTTGAACTCCGGCATGCGGCTGATCGGGTCGAGCGCCGGGTTGGTCACGGCGTTCGCCGCCTGCAGCCCTGGGAAGTGGAACGGGAGGAAGACCGTGTCCAACCGCAGCCCCGGCGCGTACCGCACCCGCGCGTGCGTCGTCCCGCGACGGGACACCACGCGTGCCCAGACCCCGTCGACCAGCCCGGCGCGTCCTGCGGTGTCCGGGTGCACCTCGACGAACGCCTCGGGAACCGCCTCGGCCAGCTCGGCGACCCGCCGGGTCTGCGCGCCCGACTGGTAGTGCTGCAGCGCCCGGCCGGTCGTGGCGCGCAACGGGTACGCCGCATCCGGCATCTCCGCGGGGTCACGGTGGTCGACCGTGACGAACCGTGCCCGTCCGTTGGGCCGGGCGAACCGGTGACCCAGCGGCCGAGGTGTGCCCGGGTGACCGGCGTCGGGACACGGCCAGTGCACCGCGTCGGGCTGGTCGAGCCGCGGGTAGGTGATCCCGCCGTAGTCGGCGGTGCCGCCCGCCGACGCGGCCGCGAGCTCGGCGAAGACGCGCTCCGGGTCGGTGGGGAACCGTTCCGCGGGCTGGCCGAGCCGTACCGCGAGGCCGTGCAGCACCTCGAGATCGGTCCGCACGCCCGCAGGCGGCGCGACGGCACGGCGGCGGCGCAGCACCCGACCCTCGAGGCTCGTCATCGTGCCGTCCTCCTCCGCCCACTGCGTCACGGGCAGGACGACGTCGGCGCGTGCGGCCGTCTCGGACGGCACGAAGTCCGCGACCACCAGCAGGTCGAGCGCCGCGAGCCGATCCGCCACCGCTGCCGAGTCAGGAGCCGACACCAGCGGGTTGGAGCCGAAGAGCAGCAGCGCCCGGGGGCCGTCGTCCCTGCCGAGTGCGAGCAGCAGTTCGTACGCGCTGCGCCCTGGTCCCGGGAGGGTGTCGGGCTCGACCCCCCACACCCGCGCGACGTGGCGCCGCGCGTCCGGGTCGGTGATCATCCGGTAGCCGGGCAGCTGGTCGGCCTTCTGCCCGTGCTCCCGGCCGCCTTGCCCGTTGCCCTGCCCGGTCAGGCACCCGTAGCCCGACCCGAGGCGCCCGGGCAGGCCGAGGGCGAGGGCCAGGTTGATCCAGCCGGCGACCGTGTCCGTGCCGTTGGCGTGCTGCTCGGTGCCGCGCCCGGTGAGCACGAACGCCCTCTCGGCGGCGGCGAGCACCCGGACGACCTCCCGCATGTCCGAGGCAGCGACCCCCGTGACCCGCTCGGCACGTTCCGGCCACCACTGCGCGGCGATCCGCCACGCGTCCGCGAACCCCTCGGTCCGGTCGGCGAGGTATGCCTCGTCGTGCAGGCCTTCGGCGACCGCGACGTGCAGCAGTCCCAGCGCCAGCGCGAGATCCGTGCCGGGTAACGGCTGCAGGTGCATCCCACCGGCCGCGACCGCGTCCGCGGCCGTCGCCGTCCGCCGCGGGTCGACCACCACCAGCCGCGCGCCGCGCAGGTGACCCATCAACGGCGGCATCGTCTCCGCCACGTTCGCGCCGACGAGCATGATCACGTCCGCCCCGCCGAGATCGGTCACCGGGAACGGCAGCCCTCGGTCGACACCGAAGGCCGCCATGCCCGCCGCCGCGGCCGACGACATGCAGAACCGGCCGTTGTAGTCGACCTGCGACGTACCCAGCGCGACCCGGGCGAACTTGCCGAGCAGGTACGCCTTCTCGTTGGTGAGACCACCGCCGCCGAACACCGCGACAGAGTGCGGCCCGTACCGCTCACGCAGCTCGGCGAGGCGACCCGCGACGTGGTCCAGCGCGGTGTCCCAGCCCACCGGCCGCGGCGGCGCGCCTCGATCGTCGCGCACCAGCGGCGTCGTCAGCCGGTCCTCGACAGCGAGCAGCTCGGCCGACGTCCACCCCTTCTGACACAGCCCGCCTCGGTTCGTCGGGAAGTCTCGCGCCGTGACCACGACCGGCGCACGCGGATCGTCGACCGGGGTGAGGGTCATCGCGCACTGCAGCGCGCAGTACGGGCAGTGCGTCGCGACAGCGGCAGTCCCGGTCACACGCGTGCCCGTATCGGCCGGCGCACGTAGACGGCGAACGTGACGACCATGCAGACCACGTAGAAGACGAGGAAGGCGACGAAGGCCGGTGACCCGGACGCGAAGCTGAGGAACGACTGGCGGAACGCCAGGTTGATGAGCACGCCGCCGACCGCGCCTATCGCACCGCACAGACCGATCAGCGAGCCGGCGGCGAGGCGGGCCCACCTCCTCGCGTCCTCGGGATCGACGCCGGCCGCGATCCGGTCCTGCGCCTTGGCCGCGAAGATCGACGGGATCATCTTGTACGTCGAGCCGTTGCCGATGCCCGTGAGGACGAACAGCACGATGAACCCGACGGTGAACACGGTCAGCGAGTCCCGCGCCGACCCGACCAGGATCACCGCGACGCCGCCGATCATCAGACCGAAGTTCCAGAACGTCACCCGGGCGCCGCCTGCCCGGTCCGACAGCCAACCGCCGAACGGCCGGGACAGCGACCCGAGCAGCGGCCCGAGGAAGGTGACGGCGGCCGCCTCGAGCGGAGTGCGGTCGAACTGGTTCTGCAGGACCAGCCCGAACGCGAAGCTGTAGCCGATGAACGAGCCGAACGTCCCGATGTACAGCAACGACATGACCCAGCTGTGGCTGTCCTTCATCACGCCGAACTGCGCGCGCACGTCGGACCTGACGCCCGCGATGTTGTCCATGAAGCGTGCTGCCGCGAGGCCCGCCAGCACGATCAGCGGCAGGTAGATCATCGGCAGGTACTCGGGGTGGCTCGTTCCCGCCACCGCGACGACGACCAGCCCGACGATCTGAATCATCGCCACGCCGAGGTTGCCGCCCCCCGCGTTCAGCCCGAGCGCCCACCCCTTGCGCCGCTCGGGGAAGAACATGTTGATGTTCGTCATGGACGACGAGAAGTTCCCGCCGCCGCAGCCGGCGGCGACCGCGACGAGCAGGAACACCCAGTACGGCGCGTCCGGCCGCGACACGACGAGCGCGGCCAGCGCCAGGGGCACCAGCAACAGGAACGAGTTGACGATCGTCCAGTTCCGTCCACCGAACCGCGGCACGGCAAGCGTGTACGGCACGCGCAGGACGGCTCCGACGAGTGCCACCATCGAGGTGAGCAGGAACTTCTGCGCCACGTCGAGCCCGAACCCGTTCTCCGGGGTCATGAAGAGCACGAGCATCGACCACATCGTCCACGTGGAGAAGCCGAGATGCTCGGAGAATATCGACGCCCAGAGATTGCGGTTGGCGATCCTGCGTCCGGTGACCTCCCAGAACCGCGCGTCCTCGGGGTTCCAGTCGGCGAGCCAACGACCACGGCGTCGTCGTTCCTGTGTCGACACGACGTCAGCGGTCATCCCGCCTCCTCACACGACTTCGGTCACTCGACCTCGGGTCTCACGACCGTAGGAGGCGCGTGTTGCGTGCCCGTGATCCCACGTAACTTCTGTGAAACACCGCGCTCACACCCGGGACCTAGCGCGGCGTGAGGCCGGCTCCCCACCACGTCCCGCAGGACCGACAGGGCGGCACGGGTAGGTCGTCTCCGTCGGCGCTCAGAGCAGTTTCCTGCTCAGGGGTGACGGCGCTGCGTTGCCGGCTGGACGCGGCGTCACACGTGGTCTGGCCGTCGGGCTATCATACGATCGCATCCATACCGTCCAGGAGGCCTCATGGCGACCCGGAAGTCTCTCAGGGTCGAGCGCGTCCCGGCGCCCATCCGGTCCAGGGTCACCGACAACCTGCGCCGCGCGATCATCTCCCGCGAGTTCCAGCCCGGTGAGCGCCTGATCGAGCGTGAGCTGGTCGAGATGACCGGCGTCTCCCGCACGAGTATCCGTGAGGCTCTGCGAGAGTTGGCCGCCGAGGGCCTGGTCAGCACGACTCCGAACAAGGGCACCGCGGTGACGACGCTCAGTGC
This sequence comes from Streptosporangiales bacterium, assembly GCA_009379955.1. Lineage (NCBI taxonomy): Bacteria > Bacillati > Actinomycetota > Actinomycetes > Streptosporangiales > Streptosporangiales bacterium. The sequence continues at coordinate 22,147 of WHST01000012.1, forward strand.
CAAGGAGGCCTCTGAGTTGTACCAGATGCGCTCCGTGCTCGAAGGGCTCGCCGGGCGGCTGTTCGTGGAGAACGCCACGGAGGCGCAGAAGAGGGCGCTGGCCAAGCAGGTGACCAAGCTCGAGAGGCTGGCGAAGAAGGGGGCGCGAATCCTCGACGCCAAGGACGAGTTCTATCGGATCCTGTTCGAGGGCGCCGGGAACGACACCCTGCGCGCGACCGTGTCCAGCCTGCACGCTCGCGTGACGTACCTGCGGTCACTGTCGTTGTCGACCAGCGGGCGGCCGCAGGACAGCGTCGTGGAGCTGCATGCGATCGCGGATGCGGTCATGTCCAACGACGCCGGCGGTGCCGAGAAGGGCTGCTCCGAGCATGTCGAACAGGCCCGCCTGGCCGCGATGCTCGCGCTGGAGTCGTTGGAGCCGACGGCAGACGGGCGCAAGGCCGGCAGGTCGTCGAAACGCTGAACGGCGTGAGTTCAGCGTACGGAGAACGATGCCGGCGTGGTCGATCTCGGACAACGCGGTCACGTCGGCCGGAGCCTTGGTCGTGTGCGCGAACGATCCCACGTTGAGGAAGCAGATCACCCGCGTGGCCGCGTGCGGCAGGATGTGCACGGGAAAGACGCCGACGTCGGCGATGCCGACCGACCCGGCGTCGACCACCGTGGTGACCCCTGACTGGACGCCGACCTCGTCCGGAGGACAGCACCCCATGCCGACGCTGGCGGTCGCGGCGCCGTGCGCTACATGCGCGTGCACGTCGACCAGGCCGGGCACGACGGAGCGACCCGGTCCCGACGCGTCGATCACCTGGCCGGCTTGGCTCGGGTCGACGGCGGGAGCGATCGTCGCGATCCGACCACCAGCGATCCCGATGTCCATGGGAGTGCGGCCGTCTCCCGTCAACGGTCGCGCCTCAGGCGCCGGCGAGTGGAGCCTCCGCGGCGATGTCGGTGTGCACGTCGATCACCACGGGCCTGTCGGCCTGCATGGCCCGTTCGAACGCCAGGGGCAGCTCGGCGGGCTTGTCGACGCGGATGCCGACCGCGCCCAGGTTCTCGGCGACCTTGGCGAAGTCCACCGGTTCGAAGGTCCACATCTCGCGCGACCGCGGCGTCGCCTGACCGTCGTACGCCCGGTCGAACCCGCGCTTGCTCTGGTTCCCCGAGTCGTTGTTGTTGACCACGGTGATGCTGTTGATCCGCCAGCGCACCGCGGTCTCGATCTCGGCGAGGTGGTAGTAGATCCCCGAGTCGCCCGTGAACACGAAGGTCGGACGCTCGGGTGCCGCTGCCTTCGCGCCGATCCCGGCGGGGAACGCCCAGCCGAGATGACCGGCACTGCGGAGGTAGTCCTGCTCGGTCGAGGTGACGTCGTGGAACTCGGCCATCCACATGCCTGCGTGCCCGGTATCCACGACGACCACGGCGTCGGCGGGCAGGGACGTGGTCAGCTCGCCGCAGAGCCGTTCCGGTCGGACCGGCACGTCGCTGCTCGTGAGCACCTCACGGTACTGGGCCGCCCAGTCCGACATGAGCGTGTCCACCCGCGCCAGCCAGCCCGACCGAGCGGGCCGGTCCATCCCGTCGAGCAACTCCAGCATCCGCCGCAACGCCGTGCGGGCATCGGCGAGCACAGCGACCTCCACCGGATAGTTGCGCCCGATGTGCTGCGGCTCGATGTCCAGCTGGACCGCCTTGCTGCCGAGCGGCGGGACCGTCCAGAAGTGCGTGGTCATGCCGCCCGTCTTGGTGCCGACGAAGAACACGAGATCGGCGGCGGTGACCGCGTCGTTCGCGCACTGGCGTGAGTACGTGCCGCAGACCCCCACCGACAGTGGATGGGTGCCGGGAATGACGTCCTTGCCATTGGCGGACGTGGCGACGGGGACGGACAGTGCCTCGGCCAGTGCCACCAGCTCGGCGCCCGCCCGCGACGAGCGCACGCCACCGCCGGCCACGATGATCGGGCGTTCCGCGGCCGCCAGCGCGTGCAACAGCGCGAGCAACGACTCGTCGTCGGCTACCGGGCGATACGCCGGCACTTCGGCGAACGACGGCTCGACCACCGCCTGCAGCTCGCCCGTGCGGCCGTCCAGCTGACCTTCGTTGCCCTGGACCTGCAGGTGCACCGGACCTGGGTGCCCGGTGGTGGCCACCCGGAACGCGTGCCGGAACATGTCGCTGAACCGGGACACGTCGTCGATCGACCCGTTGAACTTGGTCACCTGGTCGAACGCGGGCAGGTCGTCGACCTCTTGGTAGACGTGGCGGAACTTGGTGGCCGGATCGCGGCCCCCGGTGATGGCGATGACCGGAGAACCGGCGAGGAACGGTTCGCGCAGGCCGGCGCAGAGGTTGAGCGCGCCGATGACCTGCGCAGCGCACACGCCGGGACGATGTGCGACCCGCGCGTACCCGTCCGCCATGTAGGCGGCCGACTTCTCTCCGTGTGTCGTGATCCGGGAGATCTGCGGTTGCCGGCGCTCCATCTCCGCGAAGCTCCGCCGAATCACGGCAGGGACCTGGAAGATGTGGGTGACTCCGTAACCGCCGAGAGTGTCGGCCACTACCGAGGCACCGGTACGGGAGCTCGCCGTGCTTTCGGACATCGCGTGGTCCTCTCGACGACATGTGGCACCGACGGTGCCAAGCGCGAAACATCGACCAAATTGTACGACGAGCCTACCATCAGCCGACCGGACGCGAGGCGTCTCGGAGCACGACGGGAGCGGCCGTGTACGAGGTCATCGCCTTGCGATACGGGACCCGCCGGACGATGAAGAGCGATGTCTACCTGAACTACGACATCTACGCCGAGCAGTCCGACATCGCCGAGCTTCGCCGTGCGGCGGAATAGGACTGGATCGAGCTGTTCGCGGACTCGTACGAGCTGGCGCCGGGCATCGCCGTGATCGAGGTCGGCGGGCACACACCAGGGCAGCCGGTGCTGCAGGTAGCGACCCCGTCCGGCCCGGTGCTCGTGGCGTCGGACGCGGTGCACTACTACGAGGAGCTGAACCTGGGCCGGGCCAGGAGGCGGCCGACGAGCTCGCCTGGATATTCGCGCCGTTCGCCACCAAGGTCGTCCCGATGGGCCGGGTGGGTGTCGGGCACACCATGAAGCTGCTGAACAACCTCCTCAACGCGATCGCCCTCTCGGCCACCGCGGAGGTGATGGTCACCTGCGCAGCTACTACGCCTTCGCCGGCGCGCAGGTGGCGACGGCGAACGCCGAGGCGGCGGTGTACTCGCCCGACGCGATCCGTCGCGCCGTCGCCGACTACGCAGCGATCGGCATGACCGAGCTCACCTTCGCCCCGACCCGGCCGGACCTGGCGGAGATCGACAGGCTGGCCGACCTCATCCTGTGAACTCGTCACCGCGCCAGGGGGTGGAGAGGTCGTCCGATTCGCGGTGACTCGGGGTTCTTCTCCCGATCGCGTCGGCGCGGTACCGTGAACGCATCGGCTGAAGGGTCGTGACGGTTGCCGTGAACGTCCATGTCGATGCCGACCGCGACACCGAGGACACCCGCGTACGCGTGCGCCGGATGTTCTCCGAGAACGTCGTCGTGTGCGACGGCGCGATGGGCACGATGCTCCACTCCACCGGGGTCCCTCTCGACCGTGCGCTGTGCGAGCTGAACATCTCCCAGCCGCGGCTGGTACGCGACCTGCACGCCGCGTACGTCGCCGCCGGCGCCGAGATCATCCAGACCAACACCTTCAACGCCAACCGGATGCGACTGGTCCGAGTCGGCCTGGAGGACAGTGTCGTCGAGATCAACATCGCCGGCGCGCGGTGCGCGAGGGAGGCCGTCGAAGACAGCGGTCGCCCCGTACTCGTCGCCGGGTCGGTCGGGCCGGCACTGAGCGCGACCTGGGTGCCCCGTCCCCCTGGCGACGCGCGCGCGTCCACGCTCCGCGAGCAGATCGCCGCGCTGGCCGACTGGGTCGACCTCGTCGTGCTGGAGACGTTCGGCGACATCGAGTCGCTGGCCCAGGCCGTCGACATCGCCCTCGACGAGTGCGACCTGCCGATCGTCGCCCAGCTCACCTTCGGCGACGACGGCCGCACGTTGCGCGGTGAGGATGCCGTCGCCGTGGCCGAGGCGCTCGGCGGGCTCGACCTCGCGGCGCTCGGCGCCAACTGCGGTGTCGGCCCCGGGGCGCTGCAGCCGGTCGTCGCCGACCTCGCGCGGCTGGCCACGCTGCCGATCTCGGTCCAGCCCAACGCAGGCGTCCCGCGACGGCTGGGACGTCAGGTCCGCTACGTCCACGACACCGAGTACTTCGCCGAAGCCGCGCGCCAGTTCGTCGCGGCGGGCGCCACCGTCGTCGGCGGCTGCTGCGGCACGACGCCGGCACACGTCCGCGCGATCGCCAAGGCGGTCGCGTCGCTGACGCCCACCCGCACGCTGCCACCGATCCAGCAGCCGACGACCGCGACGGTTCGGCCGGAGATCGTGGCCGCGGAGGTCGACCACCCGAACCGAGCGAGCTGGCCACCGGCCGACCAGTTCGTCGTGATCGCGGGCATGCAGCCACCACGAGGCGAGGACATCGCCGGCTTCGTCGAGTACGCGCGCGAGCTGGAGGCAGCGGGCGTCAACGCACTCGCCATCACCGAACCCGCGCCGCCGATGGCGCGGATCAACCCCGTCGGCGTGTGCGTGGTCCTGCAACAGAGCGCCCAGGTCGACGTCCTGCTCCCGGTCGAGACCGCGGACCACAGCCTCGCGGCGCTGCAGGCGGACCTCCTCGGGGCCCACGCCCTCGGCCTGCGCACCGTGGTGTGCCGCACGGGCTCGCCGCGCGGTGTCGGCGACTACCCCGACCCCGGCCCGTTGTGGGACGTCGACTCGGTGCGGCTGATCGCGGCGCTGTCCGGGCTCAACGAGGGGATCGACTGGCGTGGCGTCCCGATCCCCGACTGCACCGAGTTCGTCATCGGTGCCTCGGTCAACACCTCGGCGGCCGAGCTGGACAACGAGCTCGACCGCGCCGAGGAGAAGGTACGCGCGGGCGCGCACTTCCTCGTGACCGACCCGATCTTCGACCCCGAGGAGGCGCAGGAGGCGTTGTCCGCCCTGCGCCAGCGCGGGGTACGTATCCCGGTGATCGCGACCCTGGCGCCGTTCGAGGACGCACGGACGATCGAGCGGCTGCGGCACGAGCTGCCGGAGGTGGCACAGCGCACCACGCCGCTCGCCGTGGTGACGAACGATGGCGCCGGACCCCGGTCGGAGCTCGATGTCGCGGTCGAGATCGGGGACAAACTGCGCACCCTCGTCTCCGGCGTCACGATCCACCTGCCCACACCACCCGACCCCCGCGCGATCCGGCTCATCAGGCGCCTCGTCGGGCCCGGGAGCGGAGCATGAGCAAGAGCCGCGTCGAACGAGCCAGGGACCCGGCGGAGGAGCCGGGCAACGGCCACCAGGAGCCACCCGAGCTCTCCGACATGGTCACCGGCCTGTCGCGCCAGAACACCGTCTACCGCCGCACCCTCGAGGTCTGCGACGAGCTCGCCGACGCCGTGCTCGACGGCGTCGACCCCGTCGAGCTGACCCGCGTCCTCGCCGACCTGGTGGACAAGCGGATCGTGTTGATGGATCCGGCGTTCGTTCCCCGCGCCGAGGCCGGGGCCGACGACGACAGCGCCGCGCTGCGCTGGGACCGGTCGGACCCGAGCATCGACCGCCTGCTGCGGGCGCTCGTCGTGAAGCGCCGGCCGCTGCGGGTGCCGTCGGTGCCCGGTTCGCTGCTCGAGCAGGGTTGTCTGATCACGCCGATCGTCGTCGGTGACGAGCCGCTCGGCTACCTCCTCGTCCTCGACCGGGCCGGCGACTCCGAGCCCGACGACGTCGACCTGCTGACGGCCACGTACGCCGCCACCCTCTTCGCGCTGACGCTCGCCCACGAACGCACCAGCACCGAGCTCGGCCTCCGCTATCAGCGCGCGATCGTCGACGCCCTCACCTCGGGCCACTTCCTCGACGCCGACGACGCACGGCAGAAGGCCCGCGCGCTCGGCCTCGACGAGGCGGTCGGCTGCCGCATCGGCGTCGTCCACGTCGACCGGCCCGAGTCACCGCGTGACGTCGACGCGGTCGCTCGACGCCTGTCGGCGGCCCTGCCGCGAGCGGTCGTCACGACGCACGAGTCGCGCATCGTGCTGATCCTGCCCGACCAGGCTCCACGCATGGGCGAGGGCCCGTCGCCGACACCGACCGCGTCGCTGTCGCGACTGTGGGAGCGGCTCGCCAACGCGACGAACGCCACCGTGACCTGCGGCCTGAGCGAGCACCTGACACACCCGGAGCACGCCCCGCACGGTCTCCGCCAGGCCGAGCAGGCGGTCGACCTCGGCATGCGGCTCGGCCGGGTCGGCCAGCTCGTCCGCTACGACGACCTCGGCATCTACCGCCTGCTGCTGCGCATCGGCGACATGAGTGAGCTCTGGCGGTTCGCCGACGACGTGCTCGGACCGGTCATCGAGTACGACACCACCCACAAGCTCGACCTCGTCAAGACGCTCTCGGAGTACCTGCGCCACCAGGGCAGCCTCAAGCAGGTCTCCCGCAGCCTGCACGTCCACCCGAACACGGTCGCGTACCGCGCCCAGCGCATCGAGAAGCTGACCGGCCTCGACCTCGCCGACCCCGACGACCGCCTGCTCGCGCACGCCGCGGTCAAGATCGTCGAGGCCCAGCGCGCCGTCGACACCTGAGGAGCGTCCGTTCACCCCTGGCTCAGCAGCCGCCATGACGATCAAAAAAAAGTCAGTCTTGACTGATTTGATTTCTGCGACTTACGGTGCTGCCATGGCCAGTGAGGAAGCGCGCCAGCCGAAGCAGGCTCGCAGCGTCGCCACCCGGGAGCGGTTGTTGGACGCCGCCGTGGAGTGCCTGATCGAGTACGGGTACGCCGGTACGTCCACACCGCTGGTCTGCAAGCGCGCCAACCTCTCCAGGGGTGCACAACTGCATCACTTCGCCACCAAGGACGAGCTGCTGCTCGCCGCGATGGAGCACCTGGCGAGGCGCCGCTTCCAGGAGCTCAGCACCCGGGCACGGAAGATCCGCAAGACGATGTCGGACGACCCGGCCACGCGGATGCGCACGGCGATCGACCTGCTCTGGACGACCTTCTCCGCGGACCTGTACTTCGGCGCTCTCGAGCTGTGGGTGGCCGCACGCACCAACCCGACGCTGCGCGCCGAGGTGCATCGGATCGAACGGCACCTGGGTAAGGAGGTCCAGGCGCTCTTCCACGACCTCTTCCCGAGTGAGATCACGGACTCGCGCGAGGGAACCGAGGCGCTCCGCGCACAGACGTACCTGCTCCGCGGCCTCGCGCTCACTCGCCTGCTCCGGGACGGGCCGGGCGACGAGGAGAAGATGCTCGACGTCGCGGCGAAGCTGCTGACAGATGTGGCCGCCCCGTCGGCCGCCACCACGACGCGAACCGGAAAGACCAAGCCGCCCAAGAAGACACAAGCCCGGACGGGCACGAGCTAACAGCCGAGCCACACTGCTGCCCACCAGCGGAGTTCGAAGGAGAACCGACGATGGTGTCTACCAACCATGCCTCCGACAGGTCAGAACGGGGAATCAGTAGGCGCAGTCTCTTCGGCGGCGCCGGAGCGCTCGCCCTGGGTGGGGTGGTCACCGCATGCGGCGGACCGGCAGCGCAGTCCACATCGAAGTCGAAGGTGACGAACTCTGACGGCAAGAAGCTGCGCCGCATCACCTTGAGCTACGGGGTGCCGACCCTCGACACGACCACCGCGTGGTTCGGTGCGATCCCGCGCGCTCTCGGGTTCTACGAGCAACACGGGCTCAGCGTCGAGATCGAGGGCCTGCAAGGTGGCACGGCATCGGTCGCGGCGCTGACGACGAACCGTTCGCAGCTCGCGACGCAGAGCACGCAGGTCATCTTCACCTCGGTCGACCGCGGGGTGGAGCTCAAGGGCGTCATGTGCCAGATTCCCGGCGACTTCATCGGTATCGCCGTGAGCGACTCGAGCCCGATCACCGAGGAGTCACAGCTCGCCGACTACCTGCGCGGCAAGACGATAGGCACCAACGCGATCGGCGGCAGCCCGGACATCGAGGTCCGTGCGGTCGTCAAGCACATGGGTCTCGAACCGGACAAGGACGTCAAGTTCCTCGCCGTCGGCACCGGAACCCCGGCCCTGCACGCGCTGCAGAAGGGGCGCGTCACCGCCCTCGGGCTGTGGGCGATGATCTACGCGAACTTCGAAGCGCAGGGCACGAAGCTGCGGATCTTCCGCCCCGATCCGCTGTCCAAGCTGGGATTCCAGCACGCGACAGTAGCGACGCAGGCAATGGTGGACGACGACCCCGAGCTGGTCCTCTCGTACTGCAAGGCGGTCGCCAAGTCGCTGGCCTTCCTCAGCGCCGCGGATCCAACCGAGATCGTCAAGCTGCACTACCGCCTGTACCCGGCCGCGAAACCGCAGGGCATGTCGTCCGCACGTGCCGTGGAGATCGGGACCAAGGTGCTGAAGAGCGTCATGCCGTACCTCGAGCTCGACAAGCGGATGCAAGAGGGTCAGCTGCTCGGGGACATGGAGGACTCGAAGATCACGGCCGTCGGGGAACTGCTGCGCGGTGCCGACACGATCAAGAAGGTCGAGACGCCGAGCGCCTACTTCACCCGCCAGTTCCTCGAGGAGGCCAACGACTTCGACCGCGACGCGATCGTCGCGCAGGCGAAGAAGTTCTCGGCGTGAGACGTGAGGGTGGAGGCGTGATGCGACAGCGACACTTCGAGGACGTCGAGGTGGGCATGGAGCTGACCCCGGTGACCAAGGGCCCGATGACCAGCATGCACCTCATGCGGTGGTCCTCGGCGATCGAGAACTGGCACCGCATCCACTACGACCGCCCGTTCGCCACCGACCACGACGGCCTGCCCGACGTGCTGGTCAACGGTTCGTGGAAACAGCACGTGCTGGCTCAGCTGATCAAGGACTTCGCAGGCCCGTCGGGCTGGCCGTTGAACATCTCGTTCAGCTACCGCGGCATGGACGTGCGCGGCGCGACCATCACCGCGTACGGAGAGGTCAGCGGGCGTCGCGAACTGGCCCGATGGGGGGTCGTGGAGTGCACCATCGGCATGCGCAACGAGAACGGTGATGTGACCACGACGGGAACGGCGCACGCGCTGCTGCCGCGCCGCGACGGTCCGCCGGTGCCGTATCCGCTGCCCCCGTCGCTGATCGAGCAGGCCACGGACGGTGCGGCAGCGTGAGTCGAACGAACGACAACCGATCCGAGCCGGGAGCTGAGAGGTGGGCACAGATGAACGTGGACCGTGTCGAGCTGCATGAGGTCGGGCCGCGGGAAGGTTTCCAGTTCGAAGGGATCGGGCAGCCGGACAAGATCTCCACGGCGCAGAAGGTGGAGCTGGTGGAGGCGCTGGCGCAGACCGGGCTACGCAAGATCCAGGTGACCAGCTTCGTCAGTCCCAAGCACGTGCCGCAGATGGCCGACGCGGACGACGTGTCGACGCAGGTACGCAGCTTCCCCGGGGTCGCGTACGACGCCGTCTACCTGAACGACAAGGGCCTCGAACGTGCCATTGCTGCCGGCATCTACGAGATCGACGGGCACGTGAGCCTGACGGCGAGCGAGACGTTCTCCAAGCAGAACCAGCGGCGTGACATGGCCGCGGACATCGAGATGCAGCGCAAGCAGCTCACGCTCTACCGGGACCACGGCATCCCGGTGCGGTCCGGCACCTTGATGGCGGCGTTCGGTTGCAACTACGAGGGCGACATCTCCGTCGAGCGGGTGCTGGAGTGCGTCGGGATCATGCACGACCTGGCAGCTGAGTTCGACACCCAGATCGACGACGCGCTGCTCGCCGACACCATGGGCTGGGCCGACCCCGACCAGATCAAGCGGGTCATCGGCGCGGTACGCGAACGCTGGCCGGCGATGTCGGTCTCCCTGCACCTGCACGACACCCGAGGCACAGGGATCGCCAACGTGTACGCGGCGCTCGAGACCGGTGTCACGGCGTTCGACTCGTCCGTCGGCGGCCTGGGCGGGTGCCCGTTCGCGAAGACGGTCGCCGGCAACGTCGCGACCGAGGACATCGTCTTCATGTGCGAGCGGATGGGCATCGAGACCGGGGTCGACCTGGGCAGGCTCGTCGAGGTCGTCAAGCTTGCCGAGGAGATCGTGGGCCATCCGTTGCCCGGCAAGCTCGGCCACGTCTACGCGGCAGCGTGACCATGGTCGCCGAACAGGTAGCCGTCACGGACTACATCACCGCCGAGGTGCGTTCGCTGATCGGGCGCAAGGGCGAGACGATGGTCGCGTCCGATCCCGTCGACCGCAGCTCCGTACGGCGGTTCGCGCAGGCGATCATGGACGACGACCCGCTCTACTGGGACGAGGACCATGCGGCGAAGTCGCAGTACGGCCGGATCATGGCGCCGCCGCTGTTCCCACTCCACGCCCTGCGCAGACCAGGCGGGACATCGGATCCGCTCGACCGGTCGTTCGAGGACTCCGACTACGACGGCGCCGGCGACGTGCTCGGCCGGATGGGTCTGCCTGACGTCCCCATCCCACAGCAGCGGTTGCTCAACGGCGGCAACGACGTCCGGATCCTCGGCCTCGCCGGAGTCGGCGATGTCATCGTCACGCAGAGCGCCTACGAGGACATCTACCAGAAGAACGGGCGCAGCGGCGCACTGATCTTCGTCGACATCGTCACCGACTACTGGGTGCAGCAGGATGGCACCGCACTGCTGCGCAGCCGCCAGGTCTTCATCTGGCGGTAGACCGACGGGCTCTGGCAGGTGAGAAGATGCGATTCATCGCGTACTCGAACGCAGGCACGCCGACCATGGGCGTGGCGGTGGACGACCGGGTCGTACCCCTGTGTGAGGTCGCTGAGTTCTACGCCGACCTGCCGAGCTACCGTGCGGCAGCCGCGACGAAGACCGCTGCCGCTGCCGACGGGCTGGCGCTCACGGACGTCGAGCCCGCGATACCCGTACCGGCGACGGCGCACGTGCTGTGCGCGGGCCTGAACTACCGCGACCATGCCGCCGAGGCAACCGCGGACCTGCCGACGGTGCCCGACGTGTTCGGCCGGTGGGCGTCGACGCTCAACCGGGACGGCGGTGAGGTGCCCCTGCCACCGCGGGAGCACGGCCTGGACTGGGAAGGTGAGCTCGCCGCCGTCGTCGGCGCGCCCCTGCGAGACGTGGACGAGGCGGAGGCGGAGGAGGCGATCCTCGGTTATGTGTGCTTCAACGACCTGAGCGCACGGGGGTTCCAGTTCGCCGGCAAGCAGGTGACCGTCGGGAAGAACGCCGACGGTTCGGCGCCGATCGGCGCGCAGATCGTCGAGCCCGACGACCTCGGGCGAGCACGCGACCTCCGTATCCGCACCACGGTCAACGGCCGGCCGAAGCAGGAAGGCTCCACGGCTCAGCTCGTCTTCACGGCCGCGCAGATCATCGCGTACGTGTCCGGCTGCATGTCGCTGCGGCCAGGGGACCTGGTAGCCACGGGCACGCCCGCCGGCGTCGGCTTCAGCCGTGCACCCGCCGAGCTGCTCGGCAGCGGGGATGTGGTGACCGTGTCGATCGAGGGGATCGGCGAACTGACCAACACGATCGCGTGACCGGACACGAGCTGCCGCGCTGTGCAGGCATGGGAGGGCAACGCCATGGCCATAGACGTCGAGTCCCTCGCACTCGATCAACCAGCGGAGCTCCCCGGTGACGCGTTCCAGGCATTACGCCGTGCTGCGGACCTCTGGGGCGCTCGCGACTTCATCGTCGTCGACCACCGGGCACAGGTGGTGTCGTTCGCGGAGCTCCTCGAGCATGCGACCACCTTCGGCGAGCTGCTCCGCCACCGTGGGGTCAAGCCCGGTGATCGGGTCGGCCTGGCGCTCGCCAACTCGGTGGAGTGGGCCGCCGCGGCGTTCGCCGTCTTCGCCGTAGGTGGCGTCGTCGTACCGTTGAGCACCAGGCTGGTCGACCGGGAGGTACGGCACTGTCTCGAGGTGACCCGCCCGGCCGCGGTGGTGCTGCACCAGTCCGTCCGCACGCGCGACCTGCTGAGCGAGTGGCCGAGCCTGCGCGAGGTGGAGCGAGATGACGGTGCACCGATCGACGTGTGGGTGCACCGGACGTCCGGGCAGCAGTGGACTGCGCCGGAACCACAAGGGGAGGCGGTCGGGTCGCCGACAACCACCGCGCTCGACGACCTCGACGGGGCTGCGGTGATCCTGTTCACCTCAGGCACGACATCGGCACCCAAGGGCGTTGTCCTGACGCATCACGGCCTGCTGAGGCTCGCGTACGAGGTCGGTCGCCGTCAGGGACTCGGCCCGGACGACAGGTTCTTCTCGATCGCACCGTTCTTCCACTGCAGCGGACTCATGCATGCGATGCTGACGACGCTACTGACCGGCGCGACGCTGTTCACGGCGACGAGGTACCGGGCGCAGGACGTTCTGGGCGTGCTGCGCGACGAGTCGATCACCGTCTCGCACGGCCCGCTGCCGGCCGCCGACGACGTGCGTGCACACCCGGATCCGCGCGGCTTCCCGCAGTTCACGCGCGGGTGGGCCGGTGGCACCAGCGACGACCTCGCCGACCTGGAGAGCGCGATGGGCACCCGGCTGTGCTCGCTGTGGGGCATGACCGAGACCGGCGGCTGCTTCGCACTCACCACCGCGGACGACCCGCGCGACGTCCGGCACGGCACCGCCGGATTTCCACTGCCTGGCCTGGAGTTCCGCATCGCCGGTGCCGACGGGTCGCCCGTCGACGGCGCGGAGCCCGGCGAGCTGTGTGTGCGCGGCTGGAACGTGACACCCGGGTACTTCCGTGACCCGGCCGCCTCCGCGTCCGCCATCCGGGACGGCTGGCTGCACACGGGTGACCGCGCCGCACGACTGCCGGACGGTCGGTTGCGGTTCCTGGGTCGACAGAAGGACATCATCCGGGTCGGTGGCGAGAACGTCGCGCCGACGGAGATCGAGTCGGTGCTCACCGAGCTCGACGCGGTCACCGACGCTGCGGTGATCGCCGCGCCGGACGCACGCCTCGGTGAGGTGCCGGTCGGCATCGTCGTGCTCACGCCGGGAGGTCAGGTGACGGCGAGCGGACTCACCGAGCACTGCCGCACGCGACTGGCGAGCTTCAAGGTGCCGCGCGACTTCTTCCTGGTCGACGGCATTCCGCGAACACACGCCACGAACAGGATCCAGCGCACCAAGCTGCACGCCGATGTGCGGGATGGGAAGGCCACACATGTCAGGTGACCTGATTGACGTCACGTCCGTCAGCAAGACGTATGAGACGGCCAAGGGCGGACTGGTCCACGCACTGCAGGATGTCTCCCTCACCATCGGGCGTGGCGAGTTCGTCAGCATCGTCGGGCCGAGCGGATGCGGGAAGTCCACCCTGCTCAGCATCATCGCGGGCCTGGACGAAGCCAGCCACGGCGCGGTCGGAGTCGCGGGCGTGCACGTGCGCAGGCCCAGCAGAGACGTCAGCATCGTGTTCCAGAACCCGGTGCTCCTGCCATGGCGCAAGGTCGTGGACAACGTCCTGCTGCCGATCGAGCTCAGCTCGAGACGCATCTCGCAACAGCATCGGAGCAAGGCTGGCCAGGTGATCGAGATGGTCGGTCTCACCGGATTCGAGAACTCTTACCCGCGAGAGCTGTCCGGTGGCATGCAGCAGCGTTGCGCGATAGCGCGGGCCCTCATGCTCGACGCTCCCGTGCTGCTGATGGACGAGCCATTCGGCTCGCTCGACGCGCTGACCCGCGAACAGCTCAACCTCGAGATCCAGGACATCTGGATGCAGACCGGCACCACCGTCATGCTCATCACGCACGACATCGACGAGGCTGTGCTGCTCAGCGACCGCGTCATCGTCATGTCGAGGAGACCGGGATCGATCGTGCGCGTGTTCGACATCGACGCGCCACGGCCGCGTGGGCACGGTGTCGGCGACGAGCTCGAGACGGCTCGCGTCCGCGCCGCCATCCGCGAGGAGCTGGGTGTGGCGGGGCCCGTGCGGTCCCAACAAGACGTCAAGGAGCCGACCGATGTCCACTAGCCAGGGAGTGCCGACCCACTCCGACGTGGAGAGCTCAGCCGGCGGGCTACCGACCGCGGCAGCCGGCCGTCGAGGGCTTCGCCGGTGGAGGGCGGTGTCCGGCCAGATCAGCAAGGTGCTCTACGTCGTGGCCACGTTCATCCTCGTCACCGTGGTCTGGCAAGCGGTAGTCACCCTGTTCCACGTGCCGTCGGTGATCCTGCCGGGGCCGATCGAGATAGCGGGCGCGCTCTCCACGGCGAAGACGATCATCCCGGTGCAGCTCGGCTGGACGATGTACTCCGCGATCATCGGATTCGGGATCGCGGTCGTGAGCGGAGTGGTCTGCGCGCTCCTGGTAACCGAGATCTCGTTGCTCCGTAAGACGTTCTACCCGCTCATCATCAGCTTCCAGTCGATGCCACACATCGGCATCGCGCCACTGATGGTCGTCTGGTTCGGGTTCGGCACCACGTCGCACGCGGCGATGTCGGCGGTGGTCGCGTTCTTCCCGATCTTCACGAACATGGCGCACGGCCTCGACACCGTGCGCGGAGAGCGCCTGCGGCTGTTCCGCTCGTACGGTGCGTCAAGCCTCCAGACGATGCGGAAGCTCAAGCTGCCGATGTCGCTGCCGTTCCTGTTCGCGGGCGCCAACGTCGGCATCATCTTGTCGATGCTCGCCACCATCGTGTCGGAGTTCCTCGGCTCGAACCAGGGGATGGGCTTCATGCTCGTGCAGCAGAGCAACAACCTGAACACCCCCGGTGTGTTCGCGGTGCTCATCGTGCTCGCGGTCGTCGGCCTGCTCCTGCACGCGATCGTCACCGGCCTGCGCCGGATCGCCTTGCGCTGGAGCCTGTGAACAAGGAGAGCGATGACCGACCTGCGACTGTGGCATCAGAGCCTCACCGACCTCGGCCTGCTGGACGCCTACCAGCGAGGTCTCACCGAACACCTGACGGACGTCGTGACGGACGACGTCGTGGTCGACGTGCACGGGATGAGCTCCGGGACCTACACCACCCCGTACCCGGGTAGCCGGATCCACCAGGTGTACCTGCAGAGCCTGCACAAGGAGCAGTTCGTCTCCGCCGCGCTGACCGCGGAGTCCGCCGGCTACGACGGGATGATCATCGCGACCATCCCCGACCTGGCGCTGGAGGAGTGCCGGTCGTTGGTCGACATCCCGGTCGTGGGGTTCGGTGAGGCGAGCTTCAAGGTGGCGTCGATGCTCGGCGGCGTCATCGGTGTGGTCTCGTTCGACATCGAGCCCCTGGAGCCGCAGCTGCGCCGCAATGCCGAGCGCTACGGGGTCGGCTCCCTGCTCGGGCCGATGACCGACGCGAAGGCGTCCTTCGACGACGTCGTGGACGGACTCGCCGGCGGCGATGCCGGCAAGGTGGTCCGGGCCGTCACCGAGGCAGGACGGGAGCTGATCGCCCGGGGGGCACAGGTGATCGTCCCCGGGCCTGGACCGATGAACCTGTTGGTGGCCAGGCAGCGACTCACCCGCATCGACGACGTTCCGGTGATCGACTCGCTGCGGGCGAGTGCCGAGATGTGCGCCATGCTCGCCAGGATGCGACGTGCCGGCGTCTACCCGAGCCGCCGCGGCTTCTACTGGGCCAAGCCCGAGCGGGCACAGGTCGCCGCGGCGCGTGAGGTCTACGGCCTGGCCACGCCTCGCTGACCGGGAAGCGATTCAGCATGACGAGCACGATGGATGCGACCTCGCCCGACCGCGACGTCCCGCCGGCGGTCTTGCGTGAGATCGAGCGACGGGTGCTGTGGCTGTCGACGGCGATGGTCCACCACGCCAACAGCGTGCGCCCGAAGACCGCAGGCCCGAAGGTCGGCGGCCACCAGGCGTCGTCGGCGTCGATGGTGTCGCTGATGACGTCGCTGTGGTTCCGGCACCTCCGACCGGACGACCGAGTGTCGGTCAAACCGCATGCCTCGCCGGTCCTGCATGCGATCAACTACCTGCTGGGTAGGCTGGAAGAGCAGTACCTGACGACGCTGCGTTCGATCGGCGGTCTGCAGAGCTACCCGAGTCGCGCGAAGGATCCCGACCCCGTCGACTACTCGACCGGGTCCGTCGGCATCGGGGCGACGGCCACCATCTGGGGCGCGGTCGCGCGGCGTTACCTGCAGAGCAGGGCGGAAGAGTCGACACACGGCCGGCAGTACGCGCTCGTCGGTGACGCGGAGCTGGACGAGGGCGCCGTGTGGGAGGCCGTGCTCGATCCGGGTGTGGTCGAGCTGGGCGAGCTGGTGTGGATCGTCGACCTCAACCGGCAGTCGCTCGACCGGGTGGTGCCGAACATCGCGGTCGATCGGTTGCACGGGATGTTCGCCGCCGCCGGGTGGCAGGTGCTCACCGTGAAGTACGGCGGGCTGCTCGAGGACCTGTTCACCCGCCCCGGCGGTGACGCGTTGCGCACCCGTATCGACGAGATGAGCAACCCCGAGTACCAGCGGCTGCTGCGTTGTCCGCCCGCCGAGATGCGGCGTCGACTGCCGGGCAGCGGCCATGGAGCCGCAGCACTCGAGCAGCTGGTCGCCGACCTGGACGACGCGACCCTCACGGCGGCGATGGGCAACCTCGGCGGACACGACCTGGGCTCGCTCGACCGTGCGTTCCAGGCCATCGACGACACCCGCCCCACCGTGATGATCGCCTACACCGTCAAGGGATACTGCCTGCCGATCCAGGGGCACCCGCAGAACCACTCCGCGTTGCTCACCGACGAGCAGATGGAACGGCTCGCCGCCGACCTCGGCGCCGATCACGCCGACCCGTGGGCGCGGTTCCGCGATGGCAGCCGGCCCGCGCTGCTGTGCGCCGAGACCGCGCGTCGGCTACGGCGCGACGACACGGCTGTGGGCGGACCACCGGAGGTGCCGGTCGACTTCGGGCGTACGCCGACGAACACGGGCACCACCCAGGAGGCGCTCGGCCGGGCGCTGCTCGACCTGACTCGGCAGGCGCCACACGCGGCGGGCCGGGTCGTCACGGTGAGCCCCGACGTCAGCTCGTCGACCAACCTCGGCGGTTGGGTGAACAAGGTCGGTGTGTGGTCGGTACGTGAACGCGTCGACTGGTTCGCCGACGATCCCGACACGATCCTGCACTGGCAGGAGCAGCCGACGGGGCAGCACATCGAGCTCGGCATCGCGGAGACGAACCTGGTGGGGTTGCTCGGTGAGCTCGGCGCGACCTGGAGCCGGTGGGGGCAACCGCTGCTGCCGATCGGCGTGCTGTACGACCCGTTCGTGACACGTGCGCTGGAGCCGTGGACGTTCGGCATCTACGCCGGTGGCCAGTCGATCCTGGTCGGCACGCCGTCCGGGGTCAGCCTCGCCCCGGAAGGTGGTGCGCACCAGTCGATCATCACGCCGTCGATCGGGCTGGAACAGCCGGACTGCCTCGCGTACGAGCCGGCGTTCGCGATCGACGTCGAGTGGACGCTCCTTGCCAGCCTGGCACGACTCGGGCGCCAGGACGGCACGTCGACGTATCTCCGGTTGTCGACCCGACCGGTGGACCAGCGGCTCGCGCGCGTGCCGACGGATCCGACGGCACGCGCCCGCCGGCGGCGGCTCGTCGTCGCCGGCGCCTACCCACTGCGCCGCGCCGACAGGCCACGTGTCACGGTCGCGGCGCTGGGCGCGGTCGTCACCGAGGCGCTGGCCGCCGCGGACCGGCTCGACGCGATCGGCGTCGGCACGGACGTCGTCTGTGTCACCAGCCCGGGACTCCTCTTCGACGCGTTACGTGGACGGCAAGGTCGCGGAGCCGGCCAGGACTGGATACTGGAGCAGGCGTTCCCGAGCAACCGGGCTGTGCCACTGGTCACCGTGCTCGACGGTCACCCGCACACCTTGGCATTCCTCGCCGGTATCAACAATGTCGCGAACATGACGCTCGGCGTCACGTCGTTCGGCCAGTCCGGCGCGCTGCAGGACGTCTACCGCTACCACGGCATCGACACCGACGCGATCGTGGCCGCGGCGCTCGATCTCACCGACTGACCGGTCGGCCGGCGCTACATTGGCACGATGGAAGCGCCGGACGCCGGGCAGCAGTCGCGAGTGCGCTCGCGTCAACAGCCGCGGCTCCTCGCATCGTTACGCGACGAGGGCCCGATGTCGCGCGTGGCGCTCGGGGAGCGGCTGGAGCTGCCACGCGCGAAGCTCAGCGGTGCGCTGACCCGGCTGGTCGACGCGGGGCTCGTGCAGATCGGTGGTCCGGCGGCCAGCCGGGGTGGTCGGCGCTCGATGCTCGTGCACCTGGCGGACGACCTCCGCTTCCTTGCCGCGGACGTCGGTGCGACATCGGTCAACGTCGCGGTCACCGACGGCAGGTGCGAGGTGCTCGCGAGCCAGAGCGAGGACTGTGACGTGCGGCAAGGGCCCGCGCGGGTGCTCCAGCGTGTGGTCGACCTGGCGAACCTGGTGCTGGCGAAGACTCCCGGCCGGCTGATGGGCGCCGGCATCGGCCTGCCGGGTCCGGTCAGCTTCCGAGACGGCATGCCGGTCGCGCCACCGATCATGCCCGGCTGGGACCGCTACCCGGTGCGCGAGGAGCTGGCCGGACGGTGGGGCTGCCCCGTCACGGTGGACAACGACGTGAACGTGATGGCGCTCGGCGAACGCCACGCCGGTGTGGCCCGGTCGTTGGACGACCTGATCTTCGTCAAGGTCGGCACCGGCATCGGCTGCGGCATCGTGCTCGGCGGCGTCGTGTACCGGGGCGTGGCGGGCAGCGCGGGCGACATCGGGCACATCCGGCTGGACGACGACGGACCGGTGTGCGCATGCGGCGAGGCCGGCTGCCTCGAGGCGTACTTCGGCGGCGCCGCCCTGGCACGAGACGGCCTGACACTCGCGCGCAGCGGCCGGTCACCGATGCTCGCCGAGACGTTGACCGAGCGCAGCACGCTGACCGCCGAGGACGTCGGTGCCGCCGCCGCGGCCGGCGACTTCGGGGCGACGAACCTCCTGCGGGAGGGCGGCCGACGCCTCGGCCACGTGATCGCGTCACTGGTCAGCTTCCTGAACCCGGGCATGGTCGTGATCGGAGGCGGCGTGTCGCGCGTCGGCCATCCGCTGCTCGCCGAGGTGCGCGGCTCGGTCTACCGCCGCTCCCTCCCGCTCGCCACGAGCAACCTGCCCATCGTGCTCTCCGAGCTGGGCGACCTGGCGGGGGTCACCGGCGCCGCCTGGTCCGCCACCGAGCACGCCTTCATCCTCGTCGACTGAACCGCGCTCCGGACTTTCGTCCTGAGTCGTCGAAAGATCGCACGTCCAGATCTAAAGTGCGCTACGTTGTGACCTCGCGCACACCATGCCCCCTCGGGAGACCGGCCCATGACCGATGACGCGCTCCTGACGATGGCCGGCATCGTCAAGACCTTCCCCGGAGTGCGCGCGCTCGACGGGGTCGACCTGGAGGTCCGCGCCGGCGAGGTGCACTGCCTGCTCGGCCAGAACGGCGCCGGAAAGTCCACACTGATCAAGGTGCTGTCGGGCGCGCATCAGCCGGACCAGGGCGTGATCAGCTGGCACGGTCGACCCATCACGCTCGGCTCGCCGGTCGACGCACTGCGCCTCGGCATCGCCACCATGTACCAGGAGCTCGACCTGGTCGACGGGCTGTCGGTGGCGGAGAACGTCTTCCTCGGTCACGAGCCGGCCACGTTCGGCTTCACGCGCTACCGGCACGCCCGGGCCAGCGCCAGTCGACTGCTGCACCGGCTGGGCCATCCGGAGATCCCGCCGGGCCGAGAGGTCGAGCTGCTGTCGGCCGCCGGCAAGCAGCTGGTGTCGATGGCACGAGCACTCGCGCACGACGCGCAGCTGATCGTGATGGACGAGCCGACCGCGGCGCTGGCCAACGACGAGGTCGACAACCTGTTCCGCATCGTCGGGGAGCTGACCGCGGCCGGCGTCGCCGTCGTCTACATCTCCCACCGGCTCGACGAGATCCGCCGCATCGGGCATCGAGTGACCGTGCTCAAGGACGGGCGCACCGTCGCATCCGGACTCGACGCGGCGAGCACACCGACCGCACAGCTGGTCAACCTGATGTCCGGCCGCACGATGCAAGCCGTCGCGCCGCGCCGCCAGGAGTCCACGATGGACGAACGGCGCGAGGTGCTGAGGGTCGAAGGGTTGACCAGGGTCGGCGAGTTCGCCGACGTGAGCTTCACCGTGCACGCCGGCGAGATCGTCGGCCTCGCCGGACTGGTCGGCGCCGGTCGCAGCGAGGTGCTCGAGACCGTGTTCGGCGCGAGGAAGCCGGACGCCGGCACGGTCGCCGTGGGCGGCAGGCGGCTGCGACCTGGCAGCGTGACCTCCGCGGTGGCCGCCGGCGTGGGGCTCGCTCCGGAGGAGCGCAAGAGCCAGGGCCTGCTGCTGGACCAGTCCGTGGCCGACAACGTCATGCTGGCCAGCCTGCCTGAGTACAGCCGTGCCGGGTTCCCCGATCGGGCCCGAGAGCTGCGCGACTCCCGCGCCACGCTGGAACGGCTGGACCTGCGCCCGGCCGACCCGCGCCGGGTGATGCGTACGCTCTCCGGCGGCAACCAGCAGAAGGCGGTCGTGGCGCGCTGGCTGGTGCGCGACTGCAAGGTACTGCTCCTGGACGAGCCGACCCGCGGGGTGGACATCGGCGCGCGGGTCGAGCTGTACCGGCTGATCCACGAGCTGGCGGCGTCCGGCGTGGCGGTGGTGCTGGTCTCCAGCGAGGTTCCCGAGGTACTCGGGCTCTCTGACCAGGTACTGGTGATGCGCGAGGGTCGCCTGCTCGCCACGCGGCCTGCGCGGGACCTCACCGAGGCCGCGGTGCTCGACATGGTGATGACAGGCAGCGAGGTCATGACGTGAGCGATGGAGCTGACGTGAGCGCGCGGTCGTCCCCGACCGCACCGGAGTCCGAGGCGACGTCGGAGCCGGACCGCACGGAACCACCGGCGAGAACGCGTGTCCCGAGCGGTCTACGGCTGGACGTCCGCATGATGATCCTGCTCGGCGTGCTGGTCGTGCTCTGCGTGGTCGGCTACGTCACCAAGCCGGACGCGTTCCTCTCCGAAAGCAACATCTCCACGATGCTCCGGCTCGCCGCGGCGATCGGCGTCGTGAGTGTCGGCATGACCTTCGTGATCATCTCCGGGGGCATCGACCTGTCCGTCGGGTCGCTGGTCGCACTGGCCAGCGTCTGGATGACCACGGTGGCGACTCAGTCCTACGGCCCGTTCGTGATGGTGCTGTGCGCGTGTGCCGTCGGGCTGGGTGCCGGACTGATCAACGGGTTGCTCATCGCGTACGGCCGGCTGGTGCCGTTCATCGCCACGCTCGCGATGTACGCGTCCGCGCGCGGGCTGGCCGAGAGGCTGTCCGGACGGCGCACGCAGGTAGTCACCGAGCTGGGGTTCCTCGACGTCTTCCGCGGTGACCTGCTCGGCATCCCGGTGCTCATCTGGATGCTCGCCGCGGTCTTCGGCGTCGGTTGGGTCGTGCTCAACCGCACGACCTTCGGTCGGCGCACGTTCGCCGTCGGCGGCAACGCCGAGGCGGCTCGACTGGCCGGCATCAACGTCAAGCGACACCTCGCGGTGGTGTACGGCATCGCCGGGCTCTGCTGCGGCATCGCCGCGGTGATGGTGGTCGCCCGTGCCACCTCGGGCGCCTCCACCAACGGCATGTTCTACGAGCTCGACGCGATCGCCGCCGTCGTGATCGGCGGCACCCTGCTGTCGGGCGGTCGCGGCACGCTGATCGGCACGCTCATCGGCGTGCTGATCTTCACCGTCGTGAACAGCATCTTCGCGCAGAACAATCTCGAGACCGACATCCAGAACATCGCCAAGGGCGCGATCATCGTCGCCGCCGTTCTGCTGCAGTACGGCACCACCAGAACCAGCAAGACCTGATGCCACCAACCATGCACGACAGATGATTCGAGGGAGTACCCGTGTCTCACAATCCAACGCTGGCTCGCCGCCGGTTACTGCTGGGCGCTTCCGCACTGGGCGCAGGCGCGCTCCTGGTCGGCTGTACCTCCAACGAGCCGACCGACGAGAGTACGGAGCCGGTCGCCGGTGGTGGCGGTGAGAACGCGTCACCGGGCAAGGAGATCACCGTCGGCTTCTCCGCGCCGGCCGCCGACCACGGCTGGATGGCGGCGATCACCAAGAACGCGCAGGCGCAGGCGAAGACGTTCTCCGACGTCACGCTCAACGCCACCGAGGGCACCAACGACGTCAACCGCCAGATCGCCCAGGTCGAGACGCTGATCAACGCCGAGGTCGACGTGCTGGTGATCCTGCCGTTCGACGGCAAGGCGTTGACCGCGGTCGCCAGGCAGGCGATGGACGCCGACATCCCGGTGGTCAACCTGGACCGGGTGTTCGACACCGCGCTCGCCTACCGGACCTGGGTGGGCGGCGACAACTACCGGATGGGCGTCAACGCCGGCGACTACCTCGGCGAGCAGCTCAAGGCGAAGAAGGTGTCCGATCCGGTCATCGGCGAGGTCGCCGGGATCGACTCGCTGCCGCTGACACGGGACCGCAGCAGGGGATTCAAGGACGCCCTGGCACGCCACGGGTTCAAGGTCGGTCCACGGGTGGCCGCGGAGTTCACCTCGGAGTCCGGTGAGCGGCAGACCGCGAACCTGCTCCAGGGCGCAGGCAAGCTCGACGCGCTGTGGAACCACGACGACGACCAGGGCGTCGGCGTGCTCGCCGCGATCGAGTCGGCGGACCGGAGCGAGTTCATCATGGCCGGCGGTGCCGGGTCGCGGAACATGATGGACCGGATCAAGTCAGACAGCTCGGTCATCAAGGCCACCGTCCTGTACAGCCCGGCGATGGCGTCCTCGGCGATCTCGCTCGCCCGCCTGCTCGGTCAGGACAAGGGCATGGCCGATCTCGCCGAGCACGAGATTCCCGCGAGCATCACCGCCTACTCGGCGGTCGTGACCAAGGAGAACGTCGACCAGTACCTGGACATCGGCTTCGCGTCGTAGGCGCGGCGTGGGAACGGGCGGACACATAGACGACGAGGGGTGATCATGACGGTGGGCAGCCGGGGACGGATCGGGATCGGCATGGTCGGCCACGCGTTCATGGGCGCGGCGCACTCGCACGCATGGCGGACAGCGCACCGGTTCTTCGATCTGCCGGTGGTGCCCCACCTTGCCGTCCTCGGCGGTCGCGACGTCGCCAGGACCAAGGCCGCGGCGGCGAAGCTCGGTTGGGCGGACGTGCAGACCGACTGGCGTGAGCTGGTGGCCTCCGCCGACGTGCAGTTGGTCGACATCTGTACGCCGAGCGACTCGCATGCGGAGATCGCCGTCGCGGCCCTGGCCGCCGGGAAGCACGTGCTGTGCGAGAAGCCCCTCGCCAACACCGTCGCCGAGGCCGAACAGATGGCCGCTGCCGCGGCCGAGGCGGCAACCCGTGGCGTGCGATCGATGGTGGCGTACAACTACCGCCGGGTCCCCGCGGTCGCCTATGCACGCCGGCTCGTCGAGGCCGGCCGGCTCGGCACGATCCGCCACGTGCGCGCCCTCTACCTACAGGACTGGCTGTCCGACGAGCATGCCCCCATGACCTGGCGGTTGCGTAAGGAACGGGCAGGCTCCGGCGCTCTCGGCGATCTCGGCGCGCACATCGTCGACACCACCCAGTACCTGCTGGGCGACGTGCTCACGGGAGTCGCCGCGCTCACCGACACGTTCGTCCACAGGCGGCCGGAGGAGAACGGCTCGGGCGAGCTCGACGACGTCACCGTCGACGACGCGACGGTGTTCCTCGGCCGGTTCGCCGGCGGCGCGCTTGCGACGTACGAGGCCACCAGGTTCGCGCTCGGCCGCAAGAACGGCATGTCGGTGGAGATCAACGGGTCGCGCGGCAGCCTGCGCTTCGACTTCGAGTCGATGAACGAGCTGTGGTTCTTCGACGGCACGGGCGACGCCGCGGAGGCGGGGTTCCGGCGCATCCTCGTCACCGAGCCGACCCACCCGTACGTCGGCGCGTGGTGGCCGCCGGGGCACCTGCTCGGCTACGAGCACACGTTCACCCATGAGGTGGTCGACCTGGTGCGGGCGATCGTCGACGGCACCGACCCCGCACCGTCGTTCGCGGACGGGCTGCGGGTGCAGCGGGTGCTCGACGCCGTCGGCAGAAGCGCTGCGGCAGGATCGGCGTGGACCGAGGTCGCAGCAGTGGGGAGCAGACGATGAGTCGACCAGTGACGCTGTTCACCGGCCAGTGGGCGGATCTTCCGTTCGAGGAGGTGTGCGAGCTCGCCGCACGCTGGGGATACGACGGTCTGGAGATCGCCTGTTCCGGCGATCACTTCGAAGTCGACCGAGCGCTGGCAGAGGACGACTACGTCGCGGGCAAGCTGCGGCAGCTCGCTTCACACGGACTCGGGGTGTGGGCGATCTCCAACCATCTCGTCGGCCAGGCGGTGTGCGACGACCCGATCGACGACCGGCACCGCAACATCCTGCCGTCCCGGATCTGGGGTGACGGCGACGCAGAGGGTGTGCGCGCCCGCGCGGCGCAGGAGATGGCCGACACCGCACGTGCCGCCGCGAAGCTGGGTGTCTCCACCGTCGTCGGCTTCACCGGGTCGAAGATCTGGAAGTACGTCGCGATGTTCCCGCCGGTGTCGCAGGAGGTCGTCGACGACGGCTACGCCGACTTCGCCGAGCGATGGAACCCGATCCTCGACGTGTTCGACGAGCAGGGCGTCCGCTTCGCACACGAGGTGCACCCGTCGGAGATCGCCTACGACTACTGGACCACCAGGCGCACGCTGACCGCCGTGGACGACCGTCCGGCGTTCGGTCTGAACTGGGACCCGTCGCATTTCATCTGGCAGGACCTGGACCCTGTCGGGTTCATCCTGGACTTCGCCGACCGCATCTACCACGTCGACTGCAAGGACACCAAGAAGCGCTTCGACGGCCGCAACGGCCGGCTGGGCTCGCACCTGCCGTGGGCCGATCCGCGGCGCGGCTGGGACTTCGTGTCGACCGGCCACGGCGACGTGCCGTGGGAGGAGTCGTTCCGCGCGCTCAACGCGATCGGCTACACCGGCCCCCTCTCCGTGGAATGGGAGGACGCGGGCATGGACCGGCTGCGCGGCGCGGCGGAAGCGGTGACGTTCGTCCGCAACCTCAGCTTCGACAAGCCGGCCGCTGCGTTCGACGCGGCGTTCAGCACACGGGATTGACCCATACTGAACAGTCATGACCGATGATGCGCACAAGCCCAGCCGTGAGCTCTCCGACTCGGAGGAGGTGCTGCTCGGCTTCCTCGACTACTACCGGTCGGTGATCACCCGAAAGATCGACGGCCTCGGTGAGGAGGAGCTGCGGTCGAGCCGGCTGCCGTCGGGCTGGACCCCGTTGCAGCTGCTCAAGCATCTCGCGTGCATGGAACAGCGGTGGTTCCGCTGGGGCTTCACCGCCGAGCAACTGCCGGACCCGCACGGGGACGAGGACGACTCCGGGCGTTGGCGGGTCGGCGCCGACGAGACCGCCGCCGAGCTCGTCACCGCTCTGCACGCCGCGGGCGCGTCCACCCGGTCGATCGTCACTGCCGCCGACCTGACCGACGTCGCCGCGGCCGGCGGACGGTTCCCCGAGGACGACCCGCGCCCTCGTCCCACGCTGGCGTGGATCCTGGTCTACGTGCTCCAGGAGTACGCCCGTCACGCCGGCCACCTCGACACCGCCAGGGAGCTCATCGACGGTGCCACCGGCGAGTAGCGCCGGATCCGGTCTCACTCGCCCGGGTCGAACCGAACGACCGTGCCTAGACTGAACCGGTGTCGTCCGCCCTGACCCTTCTCGACGGCGTGCGCTGGTGCGGCAGGCTCGTTGCCGGCGACCGGCCGCAGGCGTTGCTGGCGGCGCTCACTGCCGGAAGCGGCCGCGCGGTGAGCAACGAGCGGCTGATCGAGGCGGTGTGGGGCGAGGACGTCCCGGCCAACACGGGCAAGGCGTTGCAGGTACTGGTGTCGCGAACCCGTACCCTGTGCGGCCCGGACGCGGTGGTCCACGACGGTCGCGGCTACCGGCTCGGCGTGTCACCGGACCAGGTCGATGTGCTCCGACTCGGCGAGCTGACCAGGCGAGCCCGTCGCGCCCTGGCAGACGATGACGCGGTCGCCGCGCGTGAGGCTGCCTTCGAGGCGGTCGGACTGACCAGGTCGCTGGTGGTTCCCGACGACGACCACGACGGTCCGCTGGCCGAGCTGCGCAGGGTCGCCGCGCGGCACGCGGCCGAGCTCACCGGACTGCTCGGTCGCGCGCTGAGCGCGACCGGCGACCACTCCGCCGCACTGCCCCGTCTCGAGGAGACGTTGCACCGAGACCCGTCGGACGAGGCCGTACTCGCCTGCCTGCTCCGCAGCGAGGCGACCGTACGGGGTACGGGTGCGGCACTCGATCGCTACGAGAAGTACCGCAGCGAGCTGCGCGACCGGCTCGGCACCGACCCGGGTGACGATCTCCAGCGGGTCCACCGGTACCTGCTCGCGCTCGACAGGCCGGTGCGCGAGGGGTTGCGCTACGACACGAGCAGCCTGCTGGGCCGCGAGGACGACATCCGGCGACTGCGCGCTCTGGTGGAGACCGTCCGTGTGGTCTCGATCGTCGGACCCGGCGGCCTGGGCAAGACCCGGCTGGCGCACGTGCTCGGGCGCGACGCCGGACAACCGGTGGTCCACTTCGTCGAGCTGGTCGGCGTCACCGTGCCGGAGGACGTGGTCGGCGAGGTCGGCTCGGCACTGGGTGTGCGCGACTCGGTCAGCGGCCGCCGCACGCTGACACCTGAGCAGCGATCCGACGTTCGTGCCCGGATCGCCCAACACCTCGTCTCGGCCCCCAGCCTGCTGATCCTGGACAACTGCGAGCACGTGGTGGAGGCCGTGGCCGACCTGATCGCGTTCCTGGTGGCCACGACCCAGGACCTCCGGGTGGTCACCACGACCCGTGCCCCGCTGGCGATCGCCGCCGAGCACGTCTACCCGCTCGGTGAGCTCGGTACACCGGATGCCGTCGAGCTGTTCCGCCAGCGTGCCGTCGCCGCGCGCCCAGGCGTCAGGCTCCCCCACGACGCCGTGACCGACATCGTCGTCCGGCTGGACGGGCTCCCCCTGGCGATCGAGCTGGCCGCGGCCAAGGTGCGGGTGATGTCGGTCGACGACATCCGTCGACGCCTGGAGAACCGCTTCGCCCTGCTACGCGGCGGTGCCCGTGGCACCCCCGATCGACACCAGACCCTGATCGCGGTCATCGACTGGTCCTGGAACCTGCTCGGGGAGCCGGAGCGCCGGGTTCTTCGCCGGCTCTCGGTCTTCCACGACGGCTTCACCCTCGATGCCGCCGAGGCGGTTCTCGCCGGCGATGCCCTCGACGCCGTGCAGTCGCTGGTGGACCAGTCCCTGTTGGGCGTGACCGAGTCAGGGGCGGGCGTTCGCTACCGGATGCTGGAGACCGTCCGCGAGTTCGGTCGGATGCAGCTGGTCGACGCCGGCGAGGACGAACCGGCTCACGCCGCTCAACGCGCCTGGGCAACGACGTACGGTCGCGACCACGGGAAACGGCTGTTCGGGCCCGACCAGTTCACGGCGATGGACGCCATGGCCGCGGAGGAGAGCAACCTCGCCGACGTGCTCCGTCAGGCGCTCGCCGCACCCGACCCGGACACGGTCGTCCAGCTGCTCGCCACGCTGGGCTCGTTCTGGTCCATCCGTGGTGACCACGCGAGAGTGATCGTCCTGGCGGGTGCCATCGTCGATGCGATGGCGGGCTGGCACCCGCCCGCTCGGCTGGAGGATGTCACCCGGCAGGCCATGGTGGTCGCACTGAACAACCTGCTGATCGCGGCCGACGAGCGGACCAGGTCGATCCGCGACCTGCTCATCCGGCTCGGGGACGGTGGCGCCGAGCCCCGGGTGCGTGCCATGACCAGGGTGCTGCTCTCCCTCGACCCCGCCGACGGCGCGGTGCTCCAGGTGAGGCTCCGAGAGCTCGCCGACGACCCCGACCGTCACGTAGCCGTCGTGGCGTCGCAATGGCTCAGTCACACACTCGAGAACAACGGCGACCCCGCCGGTGCCGTCGAGGCGGCCGAGCACGCCCTGGGCCTGACCGAGGAGTCGGACGGCCCCTGGACCTCGGCGATCCTGCACACCCAGCTGGCCCAGCTCGACATGCAGCTCGGCCGTCGCGAGGCGGCGACGGTCCACGCCCACGCGGCGCTTCCCGTGCTCGACCGGCTCGGGGCGGCCGACGACCTCGTCCAGCTCCGGACGCTGCTGGCGCTCTGCGCCGTGGCCGACGGGCGTCTGGAGGAGGCTGCCTCCCAACTCCGGCGCATCGACCAGAGGGGGGAGCCGGAGGCCATGTTCGGCGGGCCGATCCTGGTGCTGACCGGGGAGGCG
This sequence comes from Streptosporangiales bacterium, assembly GCA_009379955.1. NCBI lineage: Bacteria > Bacillati > Actinomycetota > Actinomycetes > Streptosporangiales > Streptosporangiales bacterium. The sequence goes on from WHST01000012.1 coordinate 50,737, forward strand.
GAGCTCGCCCTGGCCCGTGGGGATCACGCCACCGGCCTGAGGATGTACCGGGAGGCGGTGCCCCGGATGCATGCGGTCAGGTTCCCCGGCCTGGAGCAGACCGGCCTGGAACCGTGGGTGCTGCAGGGCGAGTCGACCGCGTTGACGGCGTACGCCCTGTACGGCGGCGCCGAGGACGAGGCGGCGGGAGCGGAGCTGTTCCGCACCTGCCTCGACCGGGCGCCACGGGCGCTGGACCTCGGCCACCCCGATCTGGACTACCCGGTGTCCGGCGTCCTGCTGTTCGCGCTCGGGGCCTGGGGCCTGATGCGTCAGGTCATGCCGGCGGAGGACGCCGTGCGGTTGCTGGTCTTGGCCGAGCGGTTCGCGTACAACCGCTCGACGCCGACCCTGGCCTGGGAGAACGTCGAGTCGCATGCGGATGCAGGGGCGCCCGGCCTGATCACCGCGCTCCGTGGGGAGTTCGGGAACCGGCGAGGCCCCGAGCTCCTCGACGAGGCCCGCAGGTGCGTCGAGAAGATCGGGTGACCCGGTGCGCCTACAGGTGGCGCTTGTAGCTCCAGACGGACAGCGGGGCGAAGATCGCGATCACCACCACGCTCGCGACCAGCGTCCAGCCCACCTCCGCGGTCAGGTCCGCGTTGTTGGCCAGGTCGCGTGCGGCGGAGACCAGGTGTGAGACCGGGTTGATCCGCACGAACGTGGCCAGCCAACTGGGCAGCGTGTCGACCGGGACGAACGCGTTGGACAGGAACGTCAGCGGGAACAGGATCATCATCGAGATGCCCTGCACGCTCTGGGCGCTGCGGGCGATCGTGCCCACCCAGGTGAACACCCAGGCCAGTGACCACCCGGTGAAGATCGACAGCAGGATCGCGGCGAGCACGCCGAGCGCGCCACCGTCGGGGCGGTAGCCGATGAGAATGCCCATCGCGAAGGTCAGCGTCGCCGCGATCGTGTAGCGGAGCAGGTCGGCGACCATCGGTCCCGCCAGTGGGGCGATCCTGGCCATCGGCAACGACTTGAACCGGTCGAAGACGCCCTTGTCCATGTCCTCGCGCAGCTGCACACCGGTCGCCATGCACGTGGTCAGTACGGTCTGCGCGAGGATGCCCGGGATCATCAGCGGCAGGTAGCTCTTCACGTCACCGGAGATGGCGCCGCCGAAGATGTACGCGAACATCACCGTGAACAGGATCGGCTGCAGGGTCACGTCGAAGAACTGCTCCGGGTTCCGGCGCATCTTCTTGGTGGCCCGCCAGGCCATGCTCATGGTCTGGCTGAGCGTCTCCGCCAGGGTGTTGCGGGGCCGGGTCCGTGCGACCGCGACCTTCGGGTCGAGTGTGACCGTGGTCATCTGGCCACCTCCTGATACGGCTCGTGGGGTGCGTTCTGGTCGTCGACCGAGGCGTCGCGCTGACCGTCGCCACCGGCGTCGTGTCCGGTCAGGGCGAGGAAGACCTCGTCGAGCGTGGGCTTGTCGACGCTCACCGACGTGATGCCGATGCCCGCCTGGCGGAGCCCGATGAGCACGTCGGCCGCCCGGTCGGCGGTGTCGAGCGCGACGTTCATCCGGCCCGACTCGGGAGCGAGCACGGGCTCCTCGCCGAGCAGCCGGCGGACCACGTCGACGGCGAGGCCCTGGTCGGCGCCCTCCGCGAGGCGTAGCTGCAGCGTCGAGTCGCCGACCGAGGTCTTCAGCTCGTCGGGGGTGCCTTCGGCGACCTTGCGGCCCCGGTCGATGACCGCGATCCGGTCGGCGAGCTGGTCCGCCTCGTCGAGGTACTGCGTGGTCAGCAGGACGGTGCAGCCGTCGGCCACCAGGCCACGGATGGTGTCCCACATCTGTCCACGGGTACGCGGGTCGAGACCGGTGGTCGGCTCGTCGAGGAAGATCAGCGGCGGACGGGTGATCAGGCTGGCGGCCAGGTCGAGGCGCCGCCGCATGCCGCCGGAGAACTGCGAGATCCTCTTGTTCGCCGCGTCCTCGAGACCGAACTGGCCGAGCAGTCGCTTCGCCGTCTCCCTGGACCTGCGCGAGCTGATCCCCTGGAGGCGGCCGAACAGCCAGAGGTTCTCGGTGGCGGTCAGGTTCTCGTCGACCGAGGCGTACTGCCCGGTGACACCGAGCAGTTGCCGGATCCGATGCGGCTCGCGACGTACGTCGACGCCGAAGATCTCCGCCTCGCCCTCGTCGATGCCGAGCAGTGTGGCGAGCATCTTCAGCATCGTGGTCTTGCCGGCGCCGTTGGGACCGAGCACGCCGAAGACCTCGCCCTGACGGACGTCGAGGTCGATGCTGTCGACGGCCCGGACGGCACCGAACGCCTTGACCAGACCGTGTGTGCTGACAGCGCTTGTCATGGTGTTGCTCCTTCACGGCCGGGTTCGGGTTGACCGGCCTGACGGAGCAACTCTGCGGGCGGATGGATACACGGCGCCCTCACGCCGGTTTCACTCGTTCATGCGACGGGGCGGTCAGTCGTCCGGGTCGGCGATCTCCTGGTACGGGAGCGCGTGCAACGCCTGCAGGGCGCGCAACAACGCCCGGCGGTCGGCCGCGGGGAGCCGGGCGAGGAGGCGTTCCTCGCGGCGCTGGATCGCCGACTGCACCGAGTCGCGTGTTCGTTGCCCTTCCTGCGTCAATGCGAGGAGGCGGGCGCGCCGGTCGGCGGGGTCGGGGTGACGCTCGATCAGGCCGCGGTCCTGCAGGTCGTCGAGCACGGCGATGATGCGCGTCTTGTCCGCGCCGATGGCCTGGGCGAGTGCGGCCTGGGTGCGGACCGGCTCGGCGTCGAGCCCGAGCAGCACGACATAGCCCCACATGGTCAGGTCGTGGGCGTCGAGCACCGGCTGCTCCGCCGCGGTCAGTGCGCGCCCGAGGGGCACCATCATCGCCGCGAGGTCCGGGCGGCTGGTGTCGCGCCGCGATCGTGACTGCCTGGTCATCGCGGCAATGGTACGCCTTGTCAGATCGTATGCGAATGCTTACGATCTGCTTACGCACATCGACGGGAGTGGTCATGCGGACGGTCGACACGGACGTACGAGAGTTGGACCGGCGCGCGGTGCTGGCGAGCATGGAGATCGTCTCGCTGGTGCAGGTGTCCGACCTCGACCGACCAACGCCGTGCGCGGAGTGGACGCTCGGCGAGCTGCTCGCCCACATGACCGCCCAGCATCACGGCTTCGTCGCGGCGGCGTCGGGCGAGGGCGGCGATCTCGCGCGATGGCAGGTCACGCCCGGCGTCTCGGATCCCGTCTCCGCGTACACGCTCGCCACCGCTCGCGTGGTCTCGGCGTTCGCGGCGGTCGGCGTGCTCGACCGGGACTTCTCGCTGCCGGAGCTGAGCACCCAGCTGACCTTCCCCGGCAGGCAGGCCATCGGCTTCCACTTCCTCGACTACGTCGTGCACGCGTGGGACGTCACGCGGACACTTGACGTACCGCTCGACCTGGACGACGACGTGCTCGCCACCGCACTCGCGATGGCACAGGACGTCCCCGACGGGAACCTGAGACTCCGGCCTGGTGCGGTCTTCGGACCCGGCGTCCCGGTGGCGGTCGACGCGTCGACCCTGGACACGACCGTGGCCATGCTCGGCCGCTCACCGTCCTGGCCGGACTGAGCCGGCGTCACGCGGTGTCTCCGCACTCGTCCGCAGCCTCGCCGTCGACTACGCGCCGGCCGCCTCGGCACGCCGGCCGAGATCGCCCGGGCGGTCGCGTGGCTGCTGTCCGACGAGGCGTCGTACGTCACCGGGTCACACCTGTTCTGCGACGGCGGCCTCACCGTGAAGAGCGCCCACACGTTCTAGACGACCGGGCGCCGCAGCCGCCGCCCGTGGTGTTGTAGAGTGGCGTCGGCCTTCGCGGAGACGAGCACCAGCGTTCGACCGGGGCGCCGTCGCATCATCGCAACATGGTCCTGTGGAGCAGCTAGGAGTGCTCGCCACCCTGTCAAGGTGGAGGCCGCGGGTTCAAATCCCGTCAGGACCGCCCAACGTTCTCGCAGGTCACAGGGCCGCCACCCCGGCAGAGGGTGACGGCCCTTCACTCGTTCCCGGCTCCGGGTCCTCACCGCTGCCGGTACTGGTCGACCGGGCCGGCTCAGGTCTGGAGCACCTCGCGGGCTTCCGGCCACGCGTACCGCAAACATGCGGGTGAGCCGTTGAGTCGAGCCGGAACACCTCCGGGAGGTGGCACGTCGGCGCGCTGGATGCACCTTCCCCCGAGTGCTCGGTAGAAGGACTGGGCTGGCCGGTTCTGCTCCAGGACCCACAGGTAGAACCCCGATCCCGGTGTACGTTCCGCGACCACCTCGGCGCTCAGCCGTAGCAGGCGACCGCCGATGCCACGTCGCTGGAAGCCGTCACTGACGTGGAGGTTGTCGAGCAACGCACCCCAGGTCGGGTGTTCGTCGAGGATCGTGTGAGCAAAGCCGACGACCACATCGTCCTCCTCGGCGAGGAGCGTGTACTGCCTGTCCGAGGGTTCGCGAAGTCGGTCGTTCCAAAGGGCGACGCGATCGTCGATGACGTCACCATCGAGGTACGTATCCGAGTAGGCACCTCGATAATGACGTCGCCAGCTGGCCGCGTGCAGCGCGGCCACCATCGGAGCATCCGGCTCTCGGGCAGGACGGAATCGCATCAGGTCAAGGTGGCGCACTACTGGTCCTCCTCATCGATCCTGGCAGTAGCACCGCGCCGAAGCCGGGTGCCGGACCGTCACAGGGCCAGGTCCCTCAGGTCACTCTGGATGAGTCGGCAGCAGCATAGATCACGGGATCCGTTCAGACTCATCCGGCAGATTCATGGCGAATATCCAGTCGAAGCCGTCGAAGCCGTGGGTCCGGCTCCGACCTCTGCGGTGAAAGCACCCGACGAAGAAGGAGAGATCCATGGGGCATCCTGTCGTGCACTTCGAGATCATCGGGACCGACCCGGCCAAGCTCCGCGGCTACTACGGTGACCTGTTCGGATGGGAGTTCGCCATGGGCGACGCGTCCACCGAAGCGGTCTCCGAGCCCGGCAACTACGGCTTCGTGGACGGGAGCACCCACGGTGAAGGGGGCATCAACGGCGGTGTCGCCGGCGGCAAGGGCTTCGAGGCCCGCGTCCTGTTCTACGTAGGCGTCCCTGACGTCGAGGCCGCACTCCGGAAGGCCGAGAGCCTCGGCGGGACACGCGCGATGGGTCCCGAACCCGCGCAGGCTCGCGCGGGAGACCTCGTCGTGGGGCACTTCACCGATCCCGCGGGCAACGTGATCGGCGTCGCCGCGCTGTCGTAACCGTCGTCGGACCCGAATCGAACCCGAGGAGTGGAAGATGAAGTACCTCGTCATGATCTACAGCAACCCCGAGACCTGGGGGCACCCGATCTTCCTGCGGACCGCGGAGGCTCTGGCGATGTCCGATGAAGAGCGTGCCGAGATGACCAGGCAGTCCGAGGAGCTGTTCGCGGAGATCGCCGGGTCCGGGGAGCTCGTGGCCGGCGAAGCGCTCGCCGACCCGGTCACCGTCAGGACCGCGCGGGTACGCGACGGTGCACCGGTGATCACGGACGGGCCGTACCTCGAGGCCAAGGAGCAGCTGGCCGGGTACTTCGTGGTCGACTGCGAGAGCGCCGAACGGGCGACCGAGATCGCGGCGCGGTTCCCCGACGCGCGGTTCGCCGCGGTGGAGGTGCGCCCGATCATGGACATGTCCGGCCAGGAGATGTGAGCGTCGACACCGGCATGGAGGACCTGCTGCGCCGGCTGGCGCCGCGGGTCCTCGCCGCGGTCGTACGGCGGTACGGGCACTTCGACGCCGCCGAGGACGCGGTGCAGGAGGCGTTGTTGGCCGCGGCGACGCAGTGGCCGGAAGGCGGGACGCCCGACAGCCCGCAGGGATGGCTGATCACGGTAGCCGCGCGCCGGCTGACCGACCTGCTCCGCAGCGAGCAGGCCGGCCGGCGCAGGGAGGAGAAGGTGGCCTCGCTGACCCCGCCGGACGAGCTGCTCTCGCCGGCTGCCGACGTCGGGGGATCGTCGAGCCAGGACGACACGCTGACCCTGCTGTTGTTGTGCTGCCATCCCGGCCTCACCGCGCCGTCCCAGATCGCGCTCACCCTGCGCGCCGTCGGCGGTCTCACCACGGCGCAGATCGCCCGGGCGTTCCTGGTGCCCGAGACGACCATGGGCCAGCGCATCAGCCGCGCCAAGCAGAGCATCAAGGCGGCGGGCGCCCGGTTCCGACCGCCGTCCGAGGACGAGCTGGCGGACCGTCTCGGTGCCGTCCTGCACGTGCTCTACCTGATCTTCAACGAGGGGTACACCGCCACCTCCGGCCCCGACCTGCACCGCGGCGAGCTGAGCGGTGAGGCGATCCGGCTCACCCGGGTCGTCCACGCGCTGCTTCCCGACGACGGCGAGGTTGCCGGACTCCTCGCGCTCATGCTGCTCACCGACGCGCGCCGGCCTGCACGCACGCGGCCCGACGGCAGCCTCGTCCCGCTCGCCGAACAAGACCGCGGCCGGTGGGACAGGGAGTCGATCGACGAAGGCATTGCGCTCATCAGCGAGACCCTGCCCCGGACGGTGCCCGGCCCGTACCAGATCCAGGCGGCCATCGGCGCGGTGCACGCGGAGACACCGCACGCGGAGGACACCGACTGGCCGCAGATCGTCGTGCTGTACCGGCTACTCGAAGAGCTGGCGCCCAACCCCATGGTCACCCTCAACCACGCCGTCGCGGTCGCCATGGTGCACGGCCCGCAGGCCGGCCTCGACCTGCTCGCGCCCCTGGACGACGACGACCGGCTCGCCGGGCACCACCGCCTCCACGCGGTCCGCGCACACCTGCTGGAGATGGCGGGGGACCACCAGCGCGCCCGATCCTGCTACCTCGCGGCCGCACGCCTGACCACCAGCCTCCCCGAGCAGAACTACCTGCAGGCCCGAGCGGCCCGGCTGGCCGAGGACGGTTAGCCGGGTCGCGCCCCGCGGACGGCGTCCCAGCCGGTGAGCGTGATGACCTCTGCCGCGATGTCGGAGACCTGACGTCCGTCGGTCGCGACCCTGTGCACCCACGGTTTCGTCGCCTCGTCGAGCTCGGCGGCCATGAGGTCGCTGCGGTGGACGTGCCAGTCGAGGGTGCTGCCGATCTCCCGCCGACCCAGCCGCTCCCGCGCCGTCGCGTCGCTCGACGTCAGCAGGACGGCGGTCACGCGCGGACGGTCACCCATGACCTCGGTCAGCTCATCGACCACGCGCACGCTCGCGGTGTTGACGTAGATCATCCGCCGGAAGCCGAGCGAGCGGTAGTTGCCCCACATCGCCGCCAGGTTGCGCTCGGCGAGCCCGTGCTCCCGCGTGGGCGGGTACGCCATGTCGAGGTTGTCGCCCTCGATCAGCGCATGCCGCACCTCGCGCGCGCTGAGCTGAGCGTGGATCTCGTACGCGACGGTGGTCTTGCCGACGCCGGAGCGTCCGCCGATGAACAGGGCTTCGCTCCTCGACTCCATTCCGGCAAGTATGGCCGCCGGCCGTCCTCCCTATACTTCCCGGCGTGGCGTACGACAGGGGGGCGGCCAGGCGGAGCCGCCGGCAGCGGCGGCTCGTGGTCACGGCGGCGGTGGTCGCGCCGGTGCTGTACGTCCTGTCGGTCGTCGGGCTGCTCGGCGGGTTCGCGCATGCGCCGTACCGCGCGGCCGATGCCCGCGAATGGGTCGACAGTGGCCAGTTCCGGGTCCGCGTGATCGCCGTGACCTGGTCGGACTCGCCCATCACCAGCCGGGCGGAGCGCGGAGCGCACGAGCTGCAGTTCGACGTCGATATCCACAACACCAGCCGCGAGACCCCCGCCACGCTCGGCACCATCATCGTCCTGAGCTACCGGATGGACGGCCGCGAGGAGAGGCTCGGCGGCTACCGGGTGCTCGACCCCACGGACAGCCAGCGCGTCCAGCCCGGCTTCACCAGGCGAGTCAGGTTCACCGCGAACGTCGAGCCGACCCGGCGCAGCGCGCCGCCGCGTACCGTCGATGTGCTCGTGCTCGGCACCGAACGCACCCTCGGCGACACTCCCGACGACTTCCGGCACGGCAACGATCTGCGCTGGTGGCCCACCAGCAAGGTCGTGGCCACCGTGCCGATGGTCGTACGCACATGACGAGCCCCGCACGCGTCCTGCGTGGTCTGCTCGTCGTCGCGCTGTGCGCCGCGATCGTCGCGCTCGTCCAGATCCGGCCGACCGGCGCGGACAAGGGCGGTCCGCTGACCCGGCACGGCGAGCTCGGCGCACAACTCCGAGGGGAGACGCTGCACGCCCTCGCCCACCGCGACCGCACCGCACGCACCATCGCCGTCGCCGCGGGTGACGAGTACCGCGCGACCGACGGCGTCCTCCTCGTCGTGCCCGTCACCGTCACCGCCGTCGAGCACTCCCTGATCGTCGACGCCGCGCTCCTCACCGCGGACGGGAGCAGGTACCGACCGGTCGAGGTCCCCGACCAGCTCACCGCCGACGTCACCCTCCACCCGGGGATCCCGATGTCGGGAGCCGTGGTCTTCCAGGTGCCACGCGACCGGCTCGCGGGTGCCGCGCTCGTCCTGCTCGAGGCCGCGAACACGCCGGTTCCCGCGCACGAGGAGCTGCGGATCGACCTCGACGTCGACGCGGCAGGCGCACGGCGGATGCTCGCGACCGACGGACCGGCCGAGGTCCCCCAGGTGTCGCCCGCATGAGGTCTCGCCCGAAAGTGGCGCGCTGGGCCCGCCGACACCTGGCGAGTCTCGTCGCCCTGGTCCTCGTCTGCGTCGCGGCCGCGTACCTGGCGGGCACCAGGAACTCCGCGCTCCTCGACCAGTTCGCCGAGTCCGACCCCGTCGACGTCGCGGCCGGTGAGACCACGCGGATCAAGGGCCACGCCGTCCGGCTGACGCATGTGCGGACGGCCGGGTCGCTGCCGACCTATGCCGGTGAACCGGCCGAGCACCCCCGCGGCACGAAGTTCGTCGTCGTGGAGCTCGTCGTGACACCGACGCGGCAGGCCGGGAAGCTCACCCTCGCCGAGACCCGGCTATGCGACGGTGCCGGACGATGCTGGGACGAGGGTTCGCTCGAGGACCTGTCCGACGCCGAGGTCGAGACCGCCGGGTTCGGCGACGGGAAGGGCACACGCCCGTACGTGGTGCGTACGGGCTTCGTCGTCGACGATGGCGCGCGCGACTTCACGGTCGAGGTAGCGGGACTGGGGTTGAACCCTCGGTACTGGCGGTTCGCGACCTGACCCGACGGACGACGAGCGCGTAGCCCGCGGCGAGCAGCGGGAGCCTGAGCACGTCGGTGAGCACGGACTCGCCGAGTCGCTGCCAGGGCGCGATCTCGGCCCAGAACCAGTCGGGGTGCGGGCCGATGCCGTAGCGCGCGAGGGCGGTCCATCCCCAGCCGATGGCGACCGCCACAGCGAGGTAGTAGACGCAGAAGACGAGGAACGGCACCACGCCGGCCCGGAGCGCCGACCTCGTGGCGGTCGCGAACGCGACGTACTTCTCCCTGATACCTCTGGTCGCCAGCCTGGCGACAACTGCGCCGGACCCGCCTGACAGCGTGTCGGCGTCCTCGTCCTCCGCGGATCCTTCGATGTGCTGGTAGACGATGAACGCGATCGCGAGCCACACGAGTGGCTGGACGACACCGTCCTTGAGGTGACCGAGCACGGCTCCGACCACGTCGGCGTACGCCGACACCATGGCGGGCACCAGATCCCCGAACGGCGAAGGCAGTGCGGCCACCACCGCGTCGTACCCGTCCAGGGTCGCGCGCCAGACGACGCGGGTCTGCGCCCAGGTGGCCAGCAGGCGCAGTCCGTGGCCGATCGCGAAGACACCGAGGAACAGGTACACGGCCTCGCACACCGCGGCCACGAGTCCGAGCGCGGGCTTGCCGAACCTCCTCGTGAGGCCCGTCGTCACGACCTTGGCGAGGAAGGCCAGGAGCGCGACGACGAAGAGCCGTACCGCGATACCAGGGACGTCCACCCTGGTGAGGTCGACGGTGAAGTCCTGGCCGAGGAACCGGTAGTACGCCTGGTCGGCGTCGAGCAGGCCCCAGCCGGCGTAGAAGCCGAGGAACGGCGCGACGACGAGTGCCAGCGTGTGCTGGACCCGCCGCGCACGCGCACCGAAGGTGGGCAGGTACTCGACCGGTCGCAACGGCAGGTCCGCACGCATCGAGGAGAGGACGCCGACGATCATGACGAGCGTGGCGAGTGCGGCCAGGCCGAGCAGGCCGAACCCCGCGACCCTCGCCCAGACGTCCGGCGTGGTGTCGTACTCCACGTAGTCGGCGAGGACCTTCGCCCTCGGTCGGCCGAGCGCGATCCAAGCGGCGAAGCGGACGAGAAGTTCGTGCGCGACGTAGCCGCCGACGACCCACGCGACGATCGCGGGCCAGTGCCTGGCCAGCAACCGTGCGGCGTCGACGAGCAGCCGCACCGCCTCGCGAACGTCCTCCCCCAGTGCCGCCACGCCCCGAGGATAGTGATCGGTCGATCGCCGACGCGCGCGTGTCAGCTATCGGCCATCGCTACGGTGCAACGGACTTGCGGAAGAACACGCGCCGGAAGCCGTCCTGCTCGGCGCGATGCGTCTCCTCATACCCACGCCTGAGGTAGTAGCCAAGGTTCTCGGTCATGGCCTCGTTGGTGTAGAGCCGCACCTCGGCGAGTCCCCTCGATCGCGCCTGCTCCTCGGCGAGGTCGAGCAACCGCGCACCGACTCCGCCGCCCTGCTCCGCGGGCAAGACGGCGACGTTGTCGAGCAGGAGGTGGTCCGGCCGCGCGACGAGGACGACGAAGCCGACGAACCTGCCGGCCCGGACCGCGACCCAGGTCTGCCCGTCGCGGACCGCCGCGGCGTAGTCGGCCTCCATGGGCGCGGGTGGACGGCCGATGCGCGCGACGTAGCGCTCATACGCGGCGGCGGCCACCGCTCGCAGGTCGGCGACGTCGTCGTCGTCCGCCGGTCGGACATCGATCACGGGCCTAGCGTACGGCGACGGAGTTGACATCAACGTTGGTTGAGGTACCAGGGTGAGGAGATGACCTTCACCGACATCGAACGCATCTACCTCCGGCGACAGCCGCTGGGACGTCTCGCCAGCCTGAACCCGGACGGCGCGCCCCAGAATCATCCCGTCACCTACTGGTTGAACGGCGACACCGGCACGATCGACATCGGTGGGCCCTGGCTGGGCAGCACGCAGAAGTTCCGCAACGTCTCCGCCGACCCACGCGTGTCCTTCGTCGTCGACGACATGGCCGCACCCGAGGAGAGCGTCGGTCCCGACGGGCAGACCGGGCGCGGCCTGGAGATCCGCGGTCGCGCCGAGGTCTTCGTCGCAGAGCGTCCGCTGATGGACGGGTTCACCCACGAGGTCATCCGCATCCATCCGCGCCGCGTCGTCGCCTGGAACCTCGACGGACCGGGCACGAACGCCCGCGACGTCACCCGCGAGCGGGTCGGCTGAGGCGCCTTCCCGCTCGCGGGATGGTGGTCAGCCGGCCGGCTCGTCTCCTGCTCCGGGCTCCGGGGCGTAGAACGCGAACGTCTGCTCGGCTGCGGCGGCCGCCTCGGCCGCGGACGCGCCGTTCGCCTCGTGCGCGACCCGCCATGCCCGACTGCTGGCGCCGATGAACTCGCGGCCCTCGTCCGTCTCGTGCCAGGTCTCGATGTCGCCCTCGAACTCGTTCCCGGCCATGTGCAGACCGAGACCGAGCAGCATCTGGTCCCAGCCGACGCCGACCGCGCCCGGCCCGAACTGGTCCCACATCTCCGGCGGTGTGACCGCGGCGTGGACGAGCTCGAACGTGGTGGTGCCGCCCTGCCCCTCGGATAGGCGAACCTCGACCTCGCTGACCCCCTCGGTGTCCGGGTCGAAGCCGTAGTTCCAAGTCACCTTGAGCAGGTGCGGAGACTCGCACACCAGGACCTTGCCGCCGGCGTTGCCCTCGATCTGGTAGTGACCGCCGAGGCGGAAATCACCGCTCACCGGCAGGAACCAGCGCTTGAGCCGATCGGCGTCGGTGAGGGCGTCCCAGACGTCCTCGATCGTCGCGTCGAACTGCCTGCGCATCACGACGGCCTTGCCCTCGCCCACGGGCATCGTGCGGTCGTGCAGCTCGCGGTGCATCGCGGTGAGGTGGTCCATGATCTCGCTCACGTGTCCTCCTGCTGGTCGGTCTCCGTGGCGCCCGGATCGTTCCGAGCCGCCTGTCGTCTCTCTCGCCTGCCGCGCGCGAGCTCGGTGGCCAGCGCGTCGAGGTGCTGGTCCCAGAAGACGCGGAACCTGTCCAGCCACATGTCGACCTCCCGCAGCGGCGCGGACTCGACCGCGTACAACCGGCGGGCACCCTCGGCCCGTACGGTCGCGAAGCCGTTGTCCCGCAACACCTTCAGATGCTGGGACACCGCGGGCTGGGAGATGCCGAACTCCTGCTGGACGACCGCGCCGAGCGTGCCCGACGCCTGCTCGCCGTCGGCGAGCAGCTCGAGGATCCGGCGCCTGACCGGATCACCGAGGACGTCGAACGCGTGCATGCCCGTCATCATTCACTCAAGGCTTATATAAGTCAACCCTTAGATCAGTCAGACGAGGCTGCCTCGAGGTCCACCTGCTCCCGCAGGTCGGGGTCCGTGACGTCGGCACCGGCCTCGATCGCCCGCTGGTAGTGCCGAAGAGCGCGGGTATCGACCTCGGTGCTGTCGAGACCCGCCTTCCAGTAGGCGGCCGCGTGCAGGTCGTCACGGGCGACGCCGAGGTCGTCGGTGACGAACCGTCGCAGGTCACGCACGACGCCCGCCTCGGCCGCCAGCCACGCCTGGGTCCTGCCCCCGGGGCGCTCGGCGTCGCGGACGGCCGAAGGGAGCGGCGAACACGGGTCGGCCGGGCCGATCAGCCAGTGCACCGTGACATGCGGCCGCGCGGCGAGGAGGGTGGTGTCCGAGGCGTGCGCGACGGCGAGGTACACGGTCGTGGGGATCTGGGGCGACAGCGTCTCGACGATCGCGGCCAGCGCGGGCAGCGCGCTCGAGTCGCCGACCATCAGGTGCCGCTCGACGCCCGTGCCCGCGTGGAACTCGTGCCGCATGCCGGCAAGGCCGATGACGTCGCCGGGCTCGACGCCACGGACCCAGCGCATGGCGAGCCCGTCCGCGTGGACGGCCACGTCGAAGTCGATCCGCAACCGGACGGGATCGAAGCACCGCACGGTGAACGCCCGCAGGACCGGTCGCCGCGAGCCGTCCGGCCAGAAGGGCAGCCCGTCGTCACCTCGGACCGGGAAGTCGACCGGCCCCCTGCCGTCCGGAGGGAGGAGGAGCTTGAAGGCGTCGGCGGGCCACACGTCCCGGTAGGCGGCGAGCCCTTCGCCTCGCACGCTCACCCGGACGAAGCCGGTCGACACGGCAGAGACCGACTCGACCGTGACCGGGCAGTTGACGGGAAGCGCACTCTCCCTGGTGATCCTGCGGATCTCGGTCCGAATCGTCGTCATGACGCTCCTCGGGTCAGGGCGTCCGTCGTGTCGAGGCTCGTGTCGTCACCGTGATGGCGGCCGATCGGGACGACGAGCGGCGTGTGCGACACCGGATCCGACAGGATCCGCGACCGCATGCCGAACACGTCGGCGACGGTCTCCTCGGTGATGACGTCTCCCGGCACACCCTCCATGACGATCCGGCCACTCTTCATCGCCACGAGATGGTCCGCGTACCTCGCCGCGAGATTGAGGTCGTGGAGCACCAGCACGATCGTCGTGCCGTCGCGCCGGTTCAGGTCGGTGAGCAGGTCGAGCACCTCGATGCCGTGGCTGACGTCGAGGAACGTCGTCGGCTCGTCGAGCAGCAGCAGGTCCGTCTGCTGTGCGAGTGCCATCGCGATCCACACGCGCTGGCGCTGCCCGCCGGAGAGCTCGTCCACCGACCGCGGGGCCAGGTCGAGCGTGTCCGTGGCGACCAGGGCCCGGGCGACGGCCTCGTCGTCCCTGGTGCTGTGACCACGGAGCCAGCCCTGGTGCGCATACCTCCCGCGGCCGACGAGGTCGGAGACCCTGATGCCTTCCGGCGCGGTCGGTGACTGCGGCAGCAGTCCGAGGCGCATGGCGACCGACCTGCTCGACAGCGTGTTGATGTCCTTGCCGTCCAGACACACGACGCCCGAGCGGGGAGCGAGGAGCCGTGCGAGGCCACGCAGGAGCGTCGACTTGCCGCACGCGTTCGCGCCGACGATGCCCGTCATCTTGGCGGGAGGAATCTCCACCGACAGGTCCGTCACGACCTCTCGGCTGCCGTACGCCAGTGACACCGACTGCGCGGACAGGCTGTGCTCGGTGGTCATCGACAGGTCCTAACCAGCTCGTCCGACGCGGTTGGTGACCGCGAGCAGCCACAACAGGTAGGGCGCACCGACGATCGCCGTCACCACACCGACCGGGAAGGTGACGGACGCGAACGCGTGCTGCGCCAAGAAGTCCGCCGCCGTCATCGTCAGCGCGCCGACGAAGGCCGCGGGGACGAGCGCGATCGCTCCGTGACCGACGAGACGTCGTGCGATCGGACCGGCGGTGAAGGCGACGAAGGCGACCGGGCCGACCGCGGCCGTGGCGACGGCGGTGACCGCCACGGCGACGACCAGCACGCCGAGTCGGGAGCGTTCGACGGCGACGCCGATCGCCCGTGCGGTCTCGTCGCCGAGCTGCAACACGTCGAGCCGGCGACTCGCGAGGAACGCGAGCGGTGCGAGCACGGACGCGCTGAGGCCGAGAATCCGCACGGTGGTCCACGTCTTCGCGTTCAAGCTCCCGGTGAGCCAGATCAGGGCGTCCTGCGCGTCGTAGACCTCGGCCCGGGTGAGCCAGAACGACACGACACTGGTCATGACGGCCGCCAGGGCGATGCCGATGAGCACCATGCGGTAGCCGGTGACACCTCCGCGCCAGGCGAGTAGATAGATGGCGATCGCCACACCGAGCGCGCCGACGAACGCCGCGAGCGAGACCGCGTACCCGGACAGTCCGAACGACAGGATCGCGATCACCGCTGCCGCGCTCGCCCCCGCGGTGATGCCGACGATGTCGGGGCTGGCGAGCGGGTTGCGCACGAGTGTCTGGAACATCGCGCCGGAGAGCCCGAACGCCGCACCCGCCAGGACCGCGACGAGCACGCGCGGGAGGCGGAGCCGGTTCACGATGAAGTCGGTGCCACCGTCACCCGCCCCGACCAGCGTGCGCACGACGTCGAGGACGGGGATATGGACGTCGCCGACCGACAGCGAGACGCAGCAGACGGCGAAGCAGACGCCGGCGAGGCCGAGCGTCACCGCGGTGACGCGTGCTCTGCGCTGCAGCCGTGCACGCAGCACGACACCACGCGCCCACCGGTCGACGACGGGACGCCGGGTGCGATCGGTGCTCTCGGTCATCACAGCTCCAGCAGCCGCCGGCGCCGCACCAGCACGATGAACAGCGGGGCACCGACGAAGGCCAGCACGATGCCGACCTGGATCTCGCCGGGACGGGCGACGAGCCGCCCCGCGATGTCGGACGCCAGCAGCAGCAACGGCGCGATCACCGCCGAGTACGGCAGGATCCAGCGGTAGTCGGGCCCGGTGACGAGCCGCGCGGCATGCGGAGCGACGAGTCCGACGAACCAGATCGGACCCGCCAGTGCGGTCGCCGCGCCGCACAGGACGACGGCGACGGCGGCCGCCACGGCGCGCGCCAGCCCCACCCGCTGCCCGACCGCGCGAGCGACGTCGTCACCGAGCGACAGGACGTTCAACGACCGGCCGAGCAGGAGCGCGAGCACGCTGCCGAGTAGGAGGAACGGCGCGAGCTGCGCGACCAGCTCCAGGTGGCGCCCGGCCAGGGCACCCACCGTCCAGAAGCGGAACCGGTCGAACGTCGCCGCGTCGACCAGCAGGACCGCCGTCGTGACCGACGTCAGGGTGGCGGAGACGGCAGCGCCGGCGAGGGCGAGCTTCACCGGCGTCGCTCCGTCCCGGCCGAGCGAGGCGACAGCGTAGACGAGGCCGGCGACCACCGCGGCACCGGCGAACGCGAACCAGACGTAGCCGAACGCGCTGGTGACACCGAGGAAGCCGATGGCGCTCACGACGGCGAGTGCCGCGCCCGCGTTCACGCCCAGCAGCCCCGGGTCGGCGAGCGGGTTGCGGACCACGCCCTGCAGGACGGCACCGGCCAGGCCGAGTGCGACGCCGACCAGCAGCCCCACGAGCATCCTGGGCAGCCGCGAGGTGATGACGACGTCGTGCTCGGTGTTCGCCGGGTCGTGGTGCACGAGTGCCTCGACGACCACGCCGGCGCCGATCCCCCGACCGCCGAGGAAGAGGCTCGCGATCGACGTCGCCAGGAGAGCGACCACGAGGATGACGAGACCGACCGCGAGCACGCTGGACGACGTCCGCGCCCTCGTCCAGCCGGTCACGCCGGTCGGACGCGCGGTGGTCGAGTTCACGCCGATGCCGCCCCGATCACTTCTTCGCCTTCGCGGCCTTTCCGAGGTACGGACGCAGCTCCTTCAGGACGTACGGGATGGACAACGGCGACGGGGTGTTCAACCCGACGACGGTGGCGTAGTCGAGCACCGCCACCGTGCCGGGCAGCTCGTCGAATCCGGGGATGTCGGCGAGGTCGCTCTCGTCCCCGCCGTTGACCAGGAACGGCAGCAGGTCGGCCCGCAACAGGTCGGCCCGCTCCGTGCTGACGTTGACCCGGGCGGTGCGCGCCTTCTTCCCCTCGCGCACCACCGGCGGGTACAGACGCATGCCGAGCTGCTGGAACAGGACGCTGGAGCCATCCTTCTCGTCGGCGACGACGTACATCGCGTCACCGACGATGTACTGGGCCAGCGCGAACGTCTTGCCCTCGAGGCCGGGCATCTCCCGCGCGACGGCCGACACCTTGCGGTCGACGGAGTCGACGACCGCCGTGGCCTTGCTCGGGTCGTCCAGGATCGTGCCCGCCGTGCGGACGAGGTCCTGCCACGGCGTTACCTGCTGTGCGTCGAGCGCGCCGATGGTCGGCGCGATGTCCGCGAGCACGTCGTAGGTCTCCTTGTCGGCGATCGAGAACGTACCGACGATGAGGTCGGGCTCGAGTGCGGCGATCTGCTCGACCGGCACCCCGTCCGTCAACGACAACGCCTTCGCCTTCGCGGGTAGCCGTTGCCACGGCACACCGGACTTCGGCATGAGCGAGTCGCGGGTGTACCCGACCGGGGTCACCCCCATCGCGAGCATCACGTCGGTCCACTGCATGTCCACCGTGACGATCCGCTGCGGAACCGTGTCGAGCTCGGTGCTGCCGAAGCGATGCTTGACCGTCACCGGCGCGTCGCGCGTCGCGGCGCCCGCCGGTGAGTCGGCGTCCGACGCCCCGCACCCGGCGCCGGCGACCACGAGCAGCGAGCCGACGAGAAGGGGAACGGCGCGGCGAAGCATCGAGCGTGGCAGCATAAGGTAAGGCTAACCTAATGGTTTGTGCCGAGATAGGAGATCCGCGCCACAGGTACGGTGACGGCACCTGTCCGGAGCGGCGATCGGGCCGGGACCGGCGCGGCGGTGCGAGGAAATCCGGGAGAACATCGGCGGAGTGTCGATCTCGTTGACCCGTTGTTCGACGCGTCCGTAGAGGCGGCCCGACCGGGCGCCCGATCGACAGCACGGAGGAGACACCACCATGCGATTCATGACACTGGCCAAGGGCCCCGAGGGCGCCATGCCGCCACAGGAGCTGATGGAGGGCATCGCGAAGCTCGGCGAGGAGGCGACGAAGGCGGGCGTACTGCTCGAGACGGGCGGCCTCCACCCGAGTGCGGCCGGCGCGTCCATCCGCGTCGCCGGCGGGAAGATCTCGGTGACCGACGGCCCGTTCACCGAGGCCAAGGAGGTCATCGGCGGCTACGCGGTCTACGACGTCAAGACCAAGGAAGAGGCGGTCGAGTGGGCGACCCGCTTCATGAACCTGCACCTGGAGTGCTGGCCGGGCTGGGAGGGCGAGACCGAGCTCCGTCAGGTCTTCGGCCCGGACGACTTCGGCCCCGGCGGTCCGCAGTAGCACGGCTTGCGCGTGGCGAGCCGGCGGTGTTCTGATCGAGCGTGCCCGCAT
The DNA here is from genome assembly GCA_009379955.1 of Streptosporangiales bacterium. Classification (NCBI taxonomy): domain Bacteria; kingdom Bacillati; phylum Actinomycetota; class Actinomycetes; order Streptosporangiales; species Streptosporangiales bacterium. The sequence continues at coordinate 68,911 of WHST01000012.1, forward strand.
CCGACGTCCACCGCCAGATCGAGGCGGTGTGGCGGATCGAGTCCGCCAGGATCATCGCCGGCCTCGCCCGCGTCGTCCGCGACGTCGGCCTGGCCGAGGAGCTCGCGCACGACGCGCTCGTCGCCGCGCTCGAACAGTGGCCCGAGTCGGGTGTCCCGGACAACCCGGGCGCCTGGCTCACTGTCACCGCGAGGCGGCGCGCCATCGACCTGTTCCGCAGGAACGAGCGGCTCGCGCGCAAGCAGGAGGAGATCGGACGCGACCTCGAGGTCCACCAGGAACGGGCGCTCGCGGAGTTCGACAGCGCCGTCGCGGACGACGTCGACGACGACGTCCTGCGGTTGATGTTCACCGCGTGCCACCCGGTGCTGTCCACCGAGGCGCGCGTCGCCCTCACCCTGCGCCTGCTCGGCGGGCTCGGCACCGACGAGATCGCCCGCGCGTTCCTCGTCCCGGAGCCGACCGTCGCCCAGCGGATCGTCCGCGCCAAGCGGACCCTCGCCACGAAGAAGGTCCCCTTCGAGGTACCGAGCGGCGACGAGCTCGCACCGCGACTGTCGTCGGTGCTCGAGGTGATCTACCTCGTCTTCAACGAGGGCTACTCCGCCACCGCGGGCGACGACTGGATGCGGCCGAGCCTGTGCCGCGAGGCGCTGCGCCTCGGACGCATCCTCGCCGAGCTGGCGCCGAAGGAGCCCGAGGTCCACGGTCTCGTCGCACTCATGGAGATCCAGGCGTCGAGGTCGGCCGCCCGGCTCGGCCCCGGCGGCGACCCGGTCCCGCTGCTCGAGCAGGACAGGTCACGCTGGGACCGGCTCCTCATCCGTCGCGGACTCGCCGCACTCGTTCGCGGGCAGGCCCTCGGCGGACCGCCGGGCCCGTACCTGCTGCAGGCCACGATCGCCTCGTGCCACACCGGCGCGTTCGCCGAGGACACCGACTGGGCACTCGTCGCGCGGCTCTACGCGGTCCTGGCGACGGTCCTGCCGAGCCCGGTCGTCGAGCTCAACCGCGCGGTCGCCGTCGGCATGACGGACGGACCCACCGCCGGACTCGCGCTCACCGACGACCTCGTGGACGAGCCGTCGCTGCGCGGCTACCACCTGCTGCCGAGCGTCCGTGCCGACTTCCTCGCCAAGCTGGGCAGGGACGACGAGGCGCGCACGGAGTACGAGCGGGCCGCCGGGCTCACCAGGAACACCAGGGAACGCAGCCTGCTCCTCGAACGCGCCGCCGCCCTGCCCGCCACATCGGCGCGGTGACCTCACGCCCGGTGCCCCGACGCGCCTACGGCGCCCGCGCTGCACGTAGTCTTGGCTCCGCCATGACCTCTCGGGAACGTACGTGACGCGACCTCTGCAGCCGGGTGACCCGACCGCCTTCGGGCCGTTCACCGTCGACTCGCGCCTCGCCGACAGCCCTGCCGGCGTCGTGTTCCTCGGGTCGGACGGCGAGGGACGCCGCGCCGCGATCGCCACGCTCTCCGGGCCCGCCGCCGAGGACATGGCGATGCAGCAACGCTTCCGCGAGGTCGCCGACCCCGCCGAGCTCTACGACGGTGGCGAGGGCGTGCGCGTACTCGCCGCCGACCTCGACGGCACGCGGCCATGGGTCGCCACCTCGTACGACGGCGTCACCCCGGGTGCCGAGCGGGTCTTCGAGGAGCTCAGCACCAGCGACGCCACCGCCAGGTACTTCCAGCCGTTCACCCAGTACCCGGCCGAGCCCGGGTACGCACCGCGGGGACGCCCGGGCCTCGGTGCACCACGACGCACATGGTGGTGGTGGGTCGTCGTCGGCCTGGTGCTGCTGGCCCTGACGCTGCTCCTGCTCGTCCTGCTGGCCCAGTGCGGCGGCGACAGCAACCCGAACCCGTCGGGGACGCCATCGGGCACACCGTCGCAGTCGCAGTCCGGCTCGCCGTCGTCCGGCTCGCCGTCGCAGTCGCAGTCCTCGGGCAGCCCGTCGCAGTCGACGTCCGGCAGCCCCAGCCAGTCCGGCAGCGGCAGCCCGACGCCGAGCCCGTCCGGCACCGGCAGCGGCACGCCCGGCACGGGCACCGGCGAGCCCACCGGTGCGCCACTACGCCTCCCGACTCCGTGAGAATGCGTCGATGACAGCCGAGCTGCGACGCCTCACGAGCCGCGTGGTCGCGCCCGCGGAGGGCGGCAACCTCGCCGGTGGCTTCCACACCGAGATCGCCTGGAGCGAACTGCTCGAGCACGTGTCCGGGGTCTCGCGCCTGCAGCTCAGTGGCCTGCTCACCAGGCGCCCGCCCGCGCTCCTGCCGTACGAGGCGACCGGTGCCGACGTCGCGACCGTCCTCGCCGGCTACCGCGACGACGTCGTCGGCGGCACCGGGCTGGGCTCGTCGACCGACGTCGCCGGCAGGTTCGACGCCGCACTCGACGAGCTGCGCGGCCTCGGCCGCCTCGCAGACGCCGACGAGACGGAGCCCGTCGCCGTCACCCACGCGACCCCCGTCGACGACGAGGACCCGCGGGCGCGACACGACCGGCTCACCCAGGTCGCCAGCGTCCTCGCCGCCGCGACGACCAAGGCCGCGAACGCCACCACGGCGGTCACACGGGAACGCGAGGTCCCGGAGAGCAGCTGGCGCCCGTACCAGCCCTCGGCCCCGGAGGAGCGGGCCCAGCGGAAGAGGCGTCGCGCCCTCAGGGCGCGCGCAACCGAACCGGCGAAACGGCACTACGTCCGCAGCATCGCGCTCGCCCTGGTCGCGTACGGGTTGTGCCGGTCCGGCTTCCCCGACGTCGAAGGACCGGCCAATCTGGTCATGCCCAGCGTCGTCTTCTGCGCCGCGGTGATCCTGACGGCCGTCCCCGCCATCCCGCGTGCGATGCGCATCGTCGTCGGTGTCATGCCGGGCGTGCTGCTGGTCGGCTTCGGCACCCACGCCGCCATCGACCTGCCGCTCGCCGTACGCTTCGCCGCGTTCGTCGCCGGCCTCGTCACGACGACGGTCTACATCACCGTCGCCGGCCAGCTGCCGCTCGGCACGCCCAAACCCACGGGTGACTGACGCGGAAACCGGCCCTCCGCCTCTCGGAGTACGGCAAGCGCCGCTTCACCCAGACCCGACCACCAGCCCCCAGCGCGTGACCGGAATCATCGGTTAGACTGCCCGGGCGGTCGACGCGGTCATGGGTTTCCACGACTGACGGGGCCGCACCAGGGCAGGTAGCTCAGTTGGTACGAGCGTTCGCCTGAAAAGCGAGAGGTCGGCGGTTCGACCCCGCCCCTGCCCACGGGGTGGCCACCCCTGTTCGGTGGTCCCTTCGGGTCCTACCTTCCCCGTTCCCGCGATATACCCCGGGGGGCCGAGCCCCCCGGACCCCCCACGTTCCCGGCTTCCTCTGGAATGCCTCCTGGTTGGGGGCTTCGGTCCTTCGTCCCTCGCTCTCCCCCGCGCCGGTCATCGCGGTCTCGTCGTTTGCTGTTGACTTACATTCCTGACTGGTTATATTACTGTTGTGGCACGTACGTTCGAGGTACTGGCGGATCCGCGGCGGCGGGAGATCCTTGATCTGCTGCGGGGCGGGGAGCTGTCGGTGGGGGAGCTGGTCTCGCGGCTCGCCATTACGCAGCCGGGGGTGTCCAAGCATCTGCGGGTGTTGCGGGAGGTCGGGCTGGTCGCGGTGCGGCAGGACGCGCAGCGGCGGTGGTACCGGTTGCGTCCCGAACCGCTCGTGGAGGTCGACGCGTGGCTCGCTCCTTACCGGGAGCTGTGGAACGACAGTCTCGACGCGCTCGAACGCCACCTCGACACCATGGACGAAACGACGAAGGAGCTCCCGTGAACAGCGCACTCGGCACCATGCGGGTCGTGGACGGCCGACCGGTCCTGCGGTTCGAACGCCGGCTCGCCCATCCGCCTGAGAAGGTCTGGCGGGCCGTGACAGATCCGGACGAGATGGCGCACTGGTTCCCCGCGCGGATCGACACCGACCTGCACGTCGGCGCCTCCATGCGGTTCCGGTTCGACGACGGTCCGCTCGACGAGTCGGCGGCGCTGAGCGGCGAGATCGTGGAGCTCGACCCGCCGAAGGTGTACGTGTTCCGCTGGGAGGACTCGACGCTGCGATTCGAGCTCGTCCCCGACGGCGCGGGCTGCCGGCTCGTGTTCACCCACACGCTCGCCGGCACCGGCGCGCACGGCGACCTCGCGTCCGCCCCCCGCAACGCGACGGGTTGGCACCTGTGCCTCGACCAGCTCGCGGCGACACTCGACGGACGCGACGCACCTCCGCCCGACGACTGGTTCCTGCCGCTCGCCGAGCGCTACGTCGAGGAGTTCGGCGCCGGCGACGGCACGATCACGGCGGAGCCCGACGGCTGGCGGGTCAGGTTCGAGCGCGACCTCGTGCATCCGGCCGACACGGTGTGGGCGACGCTCACCGCGACCGACGACGGCCCGCCCGCGGTGAGTCAGGCGCCTCCGGTGCAATGCACCCACGGCTACGTCGACACCGGTGTCGTCACGGTCGCCGAGCCGCCACGTGTGCTGGCGTACACCTGGCTCCACGACGGCGCAGTCGCCGGCGAGGTGCGCCTGGAGGTCCACGGCGACGAGCAGGTCGGCACCCGACTCGTCGTCACCCACACGATCCCCACGCGCCTCGCCGACCTGCGCGCGACGGTGCTCGCCGCGTGGCACACGCACCTCGAGCTGTTCTACGCGGCGCTGGAGGGCGACGTGCGGTGCCCGTGGCCGGCCGACCGCACCGAGCACCTCCGCCGGGGCTACGCGGCAGGGCTCCCCTCGTGACGGCACCCGGGCCTGACGCCACCGCGATCACCGACGAGCAGCGCGTCAACTGGAACGAGGCCAGCGCCGGATGGGCGGCGGTGCAGGACGACTTCGAACGCGGCGCGGGCACGGTCACGACGCTGCTCTTCGAGCTCGCCGGCCTGCACGCCGGTCAGCGCGTCATCGACGTCGCCACCGGGCACGGCGAGCCGGCGTTGAGCGCGGCCAGCATCGTGGGGCCGTCCGGTCACGTGCTGGGCGTCGACGTCGCCGGGAGGATGCTCGACATCGCGAGGCGCCGAGCCGACGGCCTCGACAACGTCTCCTTCCGCGAGATCGACCTCGCCTCGCTCGACCGCCTCGACCAGCGCTTCGACGTCGTGCTCTCGCGGTTCGGCTTGATGTTCGCGACCGACCACGCCTCGTTGTTCCGCGCCCTTCTCGGCCTGCTCGTCCCCGGTGGAACGCTGGCGGCCGCCGTGTGGGGGCCGCAGGAGACGCACCTGATGTCCACCGGCCCGGCCGCGTTGACCGAGCGGTTGTCACTGCCACCGCCGCCCGCCGGCGTACCGACGCCGTTCAGCATGTCCGCCGCCGCGACACTCGCCGACGAGCTCGGCGCGGCAGGCTTCACCGACGTGTCCGTCACCGAGCACGTCGTGCCGTACCTGTTCGACAGCGTCGAAGCGTACGTTCGGTTCAACCTGCACGCCCTGCCGCCGCAGATGGTGCGCACCGCGCGCGAGCGGCTCGGGGCGGACGACACCGAGATCGCGCGGACGATCGGCACCGCGGTCGCGTCGCACGTCCAGGCGGACGGCACGCTGTCGCTGCCGTCCATCGCACTCGTGCTCCGCGCCACCGCTCCCGCCCACCGGCTCGCGACGACGCACACGACCGACGACGGACGGCTCGCGCTGCGCTTCGAACGTCAGCTCGCCCACGCACCCGGCAAGGTGTGGCGTGCCCTCACCGAGGCCGGTGAGCTCGCCCGGTGGTTCGCCGCGGTCGTCGACCGCGACCTGACGGCGAGCGCGACGGTGCGCTTCACGATGACCGACGAGGCGAAGCGACGCATGGGCGTGCCCCCTACCGAGGGCTCGCTCGGCGACGGCACGGTCGTCACGGCCTCCCCACCCACGCTGCTCGAGTACACCTGGGGCGAAGAGCTGCTGCGCTGGGAGCTCACACCCGACGGCGCGGGCGGCTGTCACCTCGTGTTCACCGATACGTTCCCCGGATCCGAGACCGGCGGCGGTGACTTCGCCGATACGTGTGGCGCCTGGGACGCCGCGTTCGAGATCCTCGAGGCCGTGCTCGATGACCGCGCGCCCGGTCGGTCCGCCTGGGACAGGGTCGAGGTTCTGGCCGACGCGTACCGCCACGGGCCGTGACCACGTCACCGAACTCGACCTCGCGACCGGGTGGTGACGGAAGCCGACACGGCTGAGCCGTGCGTCACCGTCGGTCTCCGCCGGGTTGCTTGCAGCGACGGAACTGGTGCAGAGCAACGGATTTCGCGCCGCCACGGGTTCACTGACACGCGGACTCCGGTGCTGTGCCGCGGTTTCGCGACCGTCCCACAGTCGACCCGACGCAGCGGGGATGTCGAGTTTCGTCGTTTCCGGTTCACAGCGGCCGATGCCGTGTCATCGTGCCGCGACGGGGACCTCGGTTGTGGAAGGCGCGGTCATGCAAGCCTTCGGTTCATTGCACTCTCTGTCGGTGCTTCGCCACGGGCGGTCGCGACGGCTCGCCGCGCTCGCGCTGTCGATGGGTCTCGTCCTCGGCTCGATGCTGCTGTCCGCCGCGGCGGGCGGACCACACGACGGGGCGGCACAACAGGCGCGCACGAACATCTCGCTCACCTTCGACCGCGGAGCATCGAGCCAGCTGGACGCGGCGCGACTGCTGGAGGCGTACGGCCTGACGGGGACCTTCTACGTCAACACGGCGACGGTCGGTACCGACGGGTTCCTGACCCGAGCGGACCTCGACGCTCTCGCCGCCGACGGGAACGAGGTCGGCGGTCACACCGTTTCCGGCAAGCGGCTCTCCGACATGCCCACGGACGAGGTGAACAGGCAGATCTGCACGGACCGGAACACCTTGCTCTCGTGGGGATTCGACGCGACGTCGTTCGCCTACCCGGGCGGGCACGACGCGACCGCCGAGGCCGCGGCGCGCCACTGTGGCTACAACACCGCGCGAGACACCGGCGGTCCTTATCCCCCGTCGTCGTGCCTCGACTGCGCACCGGCGCAGCCACTCCCGCCGGCGAACGCGTTCCGGACCACGACCGCCGACGCGGTCGATCCGACGTGGACCCTCGGCGACCTGCAGCGGCTCGTCCGCCGCGCGGAGCGCGCTGGTGGCTGGCAGACGTTGGTGTTCCACGACATCTGCGACGGATGCAGCCGTACGTCCATCAGTCCGGACCTCTTCGAGAGGTTCCTGCACTGGCTGAGCGACCGCAAGCGAAGCAGCACGGCCGTCAGCACGGTCGGTAGCGTGGTCGGGGGACAGGCGAAGGCTGCGGTGCTTCCCGTTCCGGCCGCGGCGCCGCCCGGACCTGGCGACAACGCCGTGCGCAATCCCTCGCTCGAGGACGCGTCGTGCTGGAGCGCCGCCGGTGACGGCATGAACACGCCCGTCCACGACCGCGTCGCCGATCCGCACACCGGCGCGTTCGCGGCACGCCTCCGGATGCCCGAGTACACCGACGGCTACGCCATGTCGGCGCAGAGCCAGGACCTCGGTGCGTGCGCGCCGTCGGTCGCCGCAGGCGAGCGCTACACGATGAGCGCCTGGTACCGGTCGGACGCTCCGGTGCGGTTCGTCGTGCACCAGCGCAACGGGATCGGGCAGTGGCGGTACTGGACGACCGGGCCGAGCCTCCCCGCCACGGACACATGGCGCAAGGCGTCCTGGACCACGCCCGCTGTGCCCGCCGGCACCGCCGGCGTCAGCTTCGGGCTCGCCCTCGCCGAGGTCGGCACGCTGACCAGTGACGACTACACCTTCTCCGCGAAGAAGAAGCGGGAGACCGACGACGAGATCTTCGGCGACGGCGACGGCTTCAGCGAGCTCACGTTCGACGCCTACGCCTGCCTGTCGGACGCCCTGGCGCCGGCCAGCGGTGTCGGCATCCTCGCGCCGGGCGGCGTCGACGGCGGCGGCACGTCGCCGGGTTCCGGTGGGGAACCGGCTCCCGGACAGCCAGAACCGCCGTCGGGTGACGACCCGGGTACGGGCCCAGACCCTGACGATCCCGACCCGGGCCATGACGACCCAGGGCCTGGCGGGTCCGTGGACGTCGACGCCGACGCCGGGGTCGACGTCGCCGGCGCCGCCGAGGTCGACCTCGGACTGCTGGCACGGGTCGACGCCTCCTCCGAAGAAGGACCGTCGGTGACCGCCGGTGTGGCGACCCGCGCCGACGTCGCCGGCCTCGTCGAGGTCGACGCCGCCGCCGTGCTCGGTCTGGGCGAGGGACAACGCCTGCTCGACGTGGACATCTCGGCCAAGGTCCTCGGCCTCGGCCTGCGACTCGGATCGGTCGGCGACGAGCAGGACGGGGCCACCCCCACCAAGCAGGCCACGGAGACGCGGACGAAGGCGTCGTCGCCACGACACGAGGCGAAGGCCGGTGGTGGGTCGAAGGCGTCCTCGGTCACGCGACACGCCTCGGGCACGGTGACGAAGCCGAGTCGCAAGGTCGAGCAGCGCGCCACGCGACGCCAACCGTCCACCGCCGTGCGGCAGGCACGTCCTCCCGCGGCGGGCTCCGGTGGCGGCAAGACGAGCGGACACGGCACGACCGCTCCCGCACGGGACGAGGACAAGCCGAAGAAGCCGCCCACGACGGCGCCGCCGCCGTCTGGTGGACTCATCGGTGGGCTGCTGGGCGGCCTGCTCGGCGGATGACGGCAGGCGGTATCCGGTCGACGCGGCATCACCGGGTACCGCACCTCGGTACACTCCCCGGGTGACTCGTGCCGGCGCCGGGACGGCGACACAGCGGGCCGGTCGCGGTCAGTCACCGCTGTGGTGGGCCTCCACCGCTGCGGTCGGCATGCTCTGCGTGGTACTGGTCGTGGGCGGCATTCTCCTGGTGACACTGGCCTCGTCCCGCGACGATCCGCACGGATACGTGACCTTCTTCTCGGTCCTCGTGCTCGCGCTTCTCCTGCCGCCGACGATCTTCGCCCTCGCGGGCATCGTCGGCCTGCTGCGGCGACGCCGGCACGGGTACGTCTGCGCAGGCGTGGCGCACGCCTGGGTGGCCCTGGACGCGGCGCTCGTCCTCGGGATGAACACCTCGTCACCGGGCTCGGACGGAATCTCCGCCTGGGAGATCTTCCTGCCGGCCCTCATCGTGTCCATCGGCGTCGCCTTCGCGATCGTCTCCGTTCTCGGCGCGCGGAACGTGGCACCGTGACGACGCCGTCCCCCCTGCGCCGCTGGCTCTCACCCCCGCGTCCCGACACCCCCGAGATCGTCACCGACCGCGCCGCGCGCCGCGGCATCGTCGTCGAGGTCGTGCTCGTCTTCACGGTGACACTCGGCCTGTCCGGCTTCCGCGCGCTGCTGTCCCTCGTCGACGCCCTGACCAAGCCGGAGCGGCTCAGCGAGCAGACCGCGGCGCTCAACACGTCGCGCACCGCGCAGTCGCTGCTCGACCTCGGTTTCCAGCTGGCCGGTTTCCTCCAACTGGCGGCATGGGGCGGTCTGGCCGTGTACCTGCTGTGGCGCAGCGGCGTCCTGCCACGCGTGATCGGACTCGACCGCACCCGCCCCCTGCGTGACGTGCTCGGCGGGGTCGTGCTCACGGCATGCATCGGCGTTCCCGGGCTCGGCCTGTACTTCGGCGCCAGGGCACTCGACCTCAACCTCACGGTCGTCCCGACCACACTCGACGACCACTGGTGGCGGGTGCCGATGCTGATCCTCGCGGCCGCCGGCAACGCCTGGGCGGAGGAGGTGCTCGTCGTCGGCTACCTCGGCACGCGGCTGCGTCAGCTCGGCTGGGGCGAGAACACGTCGCTGCTCGCGTCGGCCGTCCTGCGCGGGTCGTACCACCTGTACCAGGGCTTCGGCGGCTTCGTCGGCAACGTCGTCATGGGCCTGGTCTTCGGCCGGCTATGGCAGCGCACCAACCGGTTATGGCTGCTCGTGGTCACCCACACCCTGCTCGACGTGCTCTCCTTCGTGGGGTACGCGCTGCTGCGCGGCCACGTGTCCTGGCTGCCCGGCTGAGCGCCTCGCGTCAGCGTCGCTGCTTGGTCCTGCCACTCACCCACTTCAGGATCCGCTCGGCCTCGGTGCCGAACGGGTTGTCGCCGACCAGGTAGGTCCAGGTGGCGGTGGGTCGTTTGAGGCCGAGCCCGTCGAGGTCGACGCCGTCGGCGGTGATCTCGGCGGTGCGGAACGTCTCGGCGGCCTGCTCCGCGGCGTCGGTGAGCGCGGCCTGGAAACCACGGATCGCCTCCTTGTTGAAGGCGTCGAGCGGATCTTCCCGCGCGAGCGCGCGCAGGTGGATGCCCTCACGCAGGTCGGCGAGGAACGCCAGGTGGTCGACCCAGGCACGATCGAGGTGGTGCAGCGCGATCGTGCGGCACGCCTTCGCGACGACCTCGGCGTCGAGCTCCTCGGTCAGTTCCTCGTGCCGCTCCTTGCAGCGTTCGGCCAGGTCGCGGTCGGCGGCGTCGGTACGCAGCAGCCGCTCACGCTCCTCGTCGAGCATGCCGCGCTGGCCCTCGAGGATCCGGTTGTAGCGCCACGTGCCGCGGTAGAGCTCGAGGTTGACGCCCTCCGCTACCCGCTGCGCGTGCTCCACGATCCGCACCGCGCGCTCGTCGGCGAGCCGGCCCTCGCGGTCGGCGTACGCGGCGCACTCCGCGCCCGGCGCGTACCTGGTGACGAGCTCGTCCTCCAGGCTCGCGAACACGAGCGAGCCACCGGGGTCGCCCTGCCTGCCGGCGCGGCCGCGCAGCTGGTCGTCGAGCCGGCTGCTCGTGTGGCGCGTGGACGCGATGACGTAGAGCCCGCCCAGCTCGACGACCCGTTCCCGGTCGTGGCTGCCGTCCGCACCCCCCAGCCTGATGTCCGTGCCGCGCCCCGCCATCTGCGTCGACACCGTGACAGCGCCGAACGCCCCGGCCTCGGCGATGACCGCGGCCTCCTCCGCGTCGTTCTTGGCGTTGAGCACGGCGCACGACACGCCCACGCGTTCGAGCTCCCGCGCGAGCCGCTCGGACTCGGCGACGCTCTGCGTGCCGACGAGGACGGGTCGGCCCTCCTCGTGCGCCTCGACGACCTCCTCGACGAGCGCCGCCTCCTTGTCGACCACGGTCGCGTAGACGCGGTCCTCCTCGTCGACCCGCACACACGGCCGGTTCGGCGGGACCGCGGCCACCTCGAGCCCGTAGAACTCGCGCAGCTGCTCACCCGCCGCGACGGCCGTGCCCGTCATGCCGCACACGGTCGGGTACCGGTGCAGCAGCGCGTGGATCGTCAGCGTGTCGAGCACCTCGCCGCTCTCGGTGGCGTCGAGGCCTTCCTTCGCCTCCACCGCCGCCTGCAGCCCGTCGGGCCACCGCTGCAGCAACGCGATGCGCCCGCGCGACTCATCGACGAGCTGCACCTTGCCGTCGCGCACGACGTAGTCGATGTCCTTGCGCAGCAACGCATGCGCGTGCAGCGCCGTGTTCGCGGCCGCGAGCGTGGCGACCCGGTCGGACGCGTACAGGTCGCTGATACCGAGCCCGTGCTCGACCACCGCGGTGCCGGCCGGCGTGTAGTGGACGTTGCGTCCCTCGTCGTCGATCTCGAAGTGCTTGCCCCGCCGCAGCCCGCGGACGACCGCGGCGAGCTCCTGGTCGGCATGGTCGCGGTCGGCCGCCCCCGCGAGCACCAGCGGCACCCGCGCCTCGTCGACCATCACCGAGTCGGCCTCGTCGACCAGCGCAACCCCGGGCTCCCGCTGCACCCGCTCGGCGTCGTCGACGCACAACCGGTCACGGAGGACGTCGAAGCCCACCTCGCTCACCGGCGCGTACGTGACGTCGGCCGCGTACGCCCGCCCGCGCTCCTCCCTCGTCGACGTCTGGTCGATCGCCGCCACACTCACCCCGAGCAGCTCGTAGACCGGCCGCATCCAGTCCGCGTCACGCCCGGCGAGGTAGTCGTTCACCGACATCACGTGGACCGACCGCCCCCGCAACGCGTGCCCCGCAGCCGCCAGCGCGCCGGTGAGCGTCTTGCCCTCGCCCGTCGCCATCTCGACGACCCGCCCTGCCAGCAGCTCCAGCGTGCCGAGCAACTGCACGTCATACGGCCGCTCGCCGATCCCGCGCCGCGCGGCCTCCCGGCCCACGACGCACAGCCGCACCAACCACTCGTCGTCGTCCACCGACCCTTCCCCGGCGTCATCACGGAGTGCGGCGGCGGCAGCAGTCAGCTCCTCGTCATCGAGCTCGCGGACGTCGTCCTCGCCCTCGGTGATCCGCGGCAACAAGGCCCGCGACGCCGCGAGATCGACCGTGCCCGGCCGCTGCAGGAACCGGCGCACCCGGTCGGTGACACCCTGACGGAACCTGCCCACGTACCTGACCTCCTGCGCTCGGACGGACGCCCATCCTCCCATCAACTCGTCGACACCCCGCGGGGTTCCGTCCCGACTACCGCTCGGGCGTCTCCGCTACCGGATCGCTGACATAGAGCAGCGCGAGCCTCCCCACCACCGCGTCGAAGCCGTCGCCAAGCTCCGCCGAGCGGCAGTCGCCCGTGACGAACTCGACGTTGGACCGTCCGTGGACCCGCTGCCGAGCCGTCTTCAGCACCTCGGCATCCAGATCCACACCGACCACCAGCCCGTCGGGACCGACGAGGTCCGCCGCGAGCAACGCCACGTCACCGGCGCCCGAACCCACGTCGAGGACCCGCATCCCTTCGGTGACGCCGGCTTCGCGCAGCATCCACTCGGTGAGCGGGCAAGGTGTCATTGTGTGCGAGCGGAGAGCGGTTGAATGCGCGCGCACGGCGATCAACTCGTCGCCGCTCCGCGGGTTCCTCGGTCGCGATCGAGGTCAGGTGTCGCCGTAGTCGTGGGGTCGTTGGGTGTAGTACCGCCCGACTGGTGAGGTCCAGGTGACGGATCCGTCGGGGTGGGCCTTCAGGGACCAGCCGGTGTTCTCGTCTTTCATCCGGTGAGTCGGCGGCGGGAGTTGCACCCGCCGCCGCTCGTAGAACCGTGCGTGACACTCTCGCGTCACACGGCTCCCGTCGTCGAG
>WHST01000013.1 GCA_009379955.1 Streptosporangiales bacterium
CGGCCTGACTCTTTACGCCGTCCTCCGCGAACTCCAGGCCCTACTCGGCGTCTGGACCGGCGCTTGCCGTCTCTGCCTGCAACCCGTCCTGCCACGCCCACCCACCCCCGCAGACTCGACATAACAAAGTACTACTAGGGACGGGGGCCATCCGTGCGGTTGGTCATAGCTGCTGGAACCAGCGGGCCGTGGCCGTGACACCCGCGACGGCGGAACCGAGGTGGCGCGAGCCCTGATACTCGGGTTCACCGAGCTCGACGATCGGTGCGCGTACGCCATGACGCAGCAGGGAGCTGCGGCAGTGGTCCGTGTTCGCCGTGACCGCCTGCTCGTCGCCCGTCGCGCGGTACAGCCGAAGCGGAGTCCGCGGCGCCCATTCGCAGACGCTGTCCGCCTGCCGTAGGCCCACAGCCATCTGTCCGGTCGGCTTCCGCAGCAGCTCGAAGCCGCGTTCGGTGAGCAACTTGTCCAGGTCGTTGGGCAGCGCGGCGACGATCTCCTCGCCCGGCGTCGAACCGTCGAACAGCTTCTCGACCTTGTCGGCGTACGGCTGCTGGAACACCTCGGACGGGTCCCGGTAGAGATGGAAGAGTCGGTTCCACGCGACGAACAGGTAGCTCGCGTAGACGACGCCGTACGGCTGCTGCACTTCACCGGCCAGCAGCGCTGGGATCTCCGCGTCACGCAGCGCGTAGGCACCGCTGATCGACGCCAGTGCCCCCAGCCTGAACCATGGGTCGGCGCGGCGCTGCAGCTCACGCGCAAGACCGAGTGCCGCGCTCGCACCCTGGGAGAATCCGGTCACCAGTACGTCCCTGTCCAGCGTCCGGTCGGTACGTGCCGTGAACTCCCGTGCCGCCCGCAGCAGGTCGAGCGATGCGGACGCTTCTGTGCGTACGTGCATCCACGGATGGGTGCCGGGTCCCGAGCCGAGCCCCAGGTAGTCCGGCGAAACCGAGGCGAAGCCGGCAGCCCCATAGAGCACGCCGGGCGATGCGGCGAAGCCATCGGGCGTCGAGGGCACGTCCGCGCGGTGCACGGACGTGCCATGGCCGTACGAGACCACGCGCAGCCGCCGGTCACCGATTCGCGGCAGCACCAGCAGACCGCTGGCCGTCGTCGGTCTGCGGGCGGCGTCGACGGTTCGGTAGACGATGCGGTACGTGCGCACGCCGTGCTTCACCATGCTGGAGTCGAAATCAGCCTTGGTGAGGTATCGAGCCGCCTCGCGGGCAGACCAGGTGTGCAGCGGGGTGGCAGACACCAGGTCACCGCGGTCAGGTGTAGCCACCTTGCTCGATGTCGTCGTCCCGGTGTGTGGGCTCGCCGCTGCCGAGCCCACTGGTAGGGCAGCGAGCAGCAGTGCGCATGCGCAAGCGGCGATGCGGGTGCGGGGTCGTCGGGTACGGAGGATTCGCTGTGAGGGCTTCATACCGGCGACGTTAGGGTCGTGGCGGTCCGTCTCCCAGAGGCCTTATGCCCGACTGCAGGTAGGGCCAGCACCACCCGAGAAGTAGTCCTAGAACTCGGCCGGTCTCGCCGATCGGGATGCCGGCGCGGCACAGCGGACAGGTCTCCGATGGCCCGCCGGTCCACGTCGTCGAGGAACAAGAACCGCTCCATCTCCGACCGCGACGGCGGCCCGTCGAACCGGCCGTACGCCGCCACCTGCTCATCACTGAGGAATTCCACCAGCATGGCGGTCAAACCTAGAGAACAGCGCGACACCCAAGACCAGCAGCCTTAGCGGAGAATCCTGTACCGCTGCACCCCAGACCCCAACTCTTAGTCGGTCAAGGGCATGACCTCACCGTACGAACCTGCACTGACAGGCGCGGGAGCTCAGGTGAGCAGCGCCTGACGTGCGCTCGGCCGATGAGTTCCGGGGCCGGGGCGGGTCTCTCTACTCGGGGACGGGAACGCCTTTGCCCAACAAGCACGCGACCGAAGGGACAACCCATGACCGAGGCGCTCTCCGACACAACCACCGTCCCGGCGCCGGCGAATGCCGTGAGGCCCCCGAACCTCCACAGTGGATCCGCGGCCACAGGCGCCGAGGAGCGCCTCCGCGCGACGCGATGAGCCAGGTGACACCGGATCCGAGGCGCTGGTACGGCCTTGCGGTGATCGCGTTGCCCTGCATCCTGTACTCGATGGACCTCGTCGTCCTCTACCTCGCCGCGCCCGCGCTCACGCAGGACCTTCACCCGTCGGGGACTGAGCTGCTCTGGATCACCGACATCTACGGCTTCATGCTTGCGGGCTGGTTGATCCCCATGGGTCGCCTCGGCGACAGGATCGGCCGACGACGGCTGCTCCTGATCGGGGCGGCGGCCTTCGGTGTCGTGTCAATCCTCGCGGCGTTCTCCTCGACACCGGGGATGCTCATCGCCACGCGCGCGCTGCTCGGGATCGCCGCGGCGACCCTCGCACCGTCGACTCTGTCGCTCATCTCGAACATGTTCCTCGATCCGCGCGAGCGGACCACCGCTATCGGCATTTGGGTGATGAGCTTCTCGACGGGCGCGGCGATCGGGCCGCTGGTCGGCGGGGCGCTGCTGGAGGCGTTCTGGTGGGGATCGGTGTTCCTGATCGCCGTGCCGGTGATGGGTTTGTTGCTCATCCTCGGACCGCGACTCATTCCGGAGTTTCGGGACCCTGCGGCCGGCCGGTTCGACGCGGTGAGCGCGGTCATCTGCCTCGTCGCCGTTCTCGCCGTCATCTACGGCCTCAAGGACTTCGCCGAGAACGGTTGGCGCGTTGCGCCGATAATCCCGATCGTCGCGGGTGTCGCGCTCGCGGTCGTGTTTGCTCGGCGCCAGAGGCGCCTGACGGATCCCATGATCGATCTCAAGCTGTTCCGGCGGCCCGCGTTCGTCGCCGCCCTGGGCGTGAACACGCTGTCCTTCATCGTGAACTTCGGGACTTTCCTGCTCATCGCGCAGTATTTGCAGCTCGTTCTCGGCCAGTCACCGCTCGTCGCCGGACTGTGGATGCTGCCCTCAGCGCTCGGGTTCATCGCGGGAGCATTGGTGGTGCCATTGTTGGTTCGCGGTCTCCGGCCGGGGTTCGTCGTCGCGGCCGGACTGGCTGTCGCGGCGGTCGGTCTGACCACGGTCAGTCAGGCCGGCGCCAGCTCAGGGCTCGCCGTCGTCGTGTCCGGGTCAGTGTTGCTGGCCCTCGGCGTGGCGCCGGTGATCACGCTCGCCACGGACCTCGTCGTCGGGACCGTGCCACCCGAGCGCGCTGGCGTCGCCTCTGGGGTGTCCGAGACGGGCAGCGAGCTGGGCGGCGCGCTCGGCATCGCGCTGCTCGGAAGCATCAGCGTCGCGGTCTACCGGGGTGTTCTGCCTGCCTCGCTCGTCGGACTCGATGCCGAGCAGGCCGAGGTAGCCCGCGAAACCCTGGCCGGCGCCGCCGAGACCGCAGCCGATCTCCCCGCCGCAACCGCGCAACCGCTGCTCGCCGCGGCTCGCCACGCCTTCGCCAACGGCCTCGAGATCGCTGCCCTCAGCGGCGCGTTCATCGCGATCGCGGGCGCATGCTTCGCCGCCGTTGCGCTCCGCAGAGCCGGTGTCGCCCCGACGCCGACTGAGGACCCCGCACGCACCGAGGAAGGATTCACTCAGCCATGAGCTCGAACCAGACAGACGAACGCACGATAGCCACGTTGATCGAGCGCTGGGCCGCGGCCGTACGCGGGCAAGAACTGGACGGCGTGCTCACCGACCATGCCGAGGACATCGTCATGTTCGACGTCCCACCACCCACTGACGGAGTCCGAGGCATCGCCGCCTACCGCGACTCCTGGGCACCGTTCTTCGAGCATCAACGCGCCGGCGGCATCTTCGAAATCGTCTCACTCGATGTCACCGCCGGGGTCAATGTCGCCTTCGCCCACGCCCTCCTCCGCTGCGGGACCGCCGATGAGCTGGCCGCGGACCCCGAGAACCGTCTCCGACTCACCGTCGGACTCGAGAAGCGGGGAGGGCAATGGATCGTCGTTCATGAGCATCACTCATATCCATTGCGATGAGCACCGCGATCACGTGACACCGCTACTGAGTCCGCCAGGCCGACCGCATGTCGTGGAATGGGCGCGCACGCCGTCGTTGGCCGCGTACATGCTGCCCGGCCGGGATCTGAGAGCGTGGGGTCTATGACCGCGGATCCCGACAGGCGTAGAGCGCTCCTCGAGCAACTGCCCCGCCGGATCGCCGCGGCCCGCGCCGCGCTCGCCCAGGCACACGCGGATCAGAATCGCGCCAAATCGACGCTCGCGCAGCGGGCCATGGAACGAGGGAATCGAGGTGCTCTCAGCCCCAGGTCAGGCTTCTGACCTGGGGTGATGCGTGGAGCCGCCTGACGGAATCGAACCGTCGACCTATTCATTACGAGTGAATCGCTCTGCCGACTGAGCTAAGGCGGCGTGCCGGATCGGCGGTGTCACAGTCTAACGGTACGGCCGGGCTCGCCGCTTCGGTGGGGGACCTGCCCGTCGCCACTATGATCGACGGGACCCCGTCCGTCCGCAGCCGGAGGTGGCATTCGCCGTGGCGTCGAACGAGCTCACTCTGACGGCGGCGACGGAGCGGATGCGCGAGGGCGCGCTCACCTCGTCCCAGCTCGTGCGCGACTGTCTCGAACGCATCGAGCGCCGGGAGCCCGAGGTCGGGGCGTGGGAGCATCTCGACGCGGTCGGTGCCCGCCGCCAGGCCGTACGCGCCGACGTGAGCGGGCCTGCCGGGCTCCTGCACGGGGTTCCCGTCGCGGTCAAGGACATCATCGACGTCGCCGGGCTGCCCGTCCGGTGCGGGACGCCGATCCGCATCGGCCGGATGGCCACGACCGACGCCACGTGCGTACGGCTGCTCCGCGCGTCCGGCGCGATCGTGCTCGGCAAGACGGTGACGACGGAGTTCGCGTACTTCTCCCCGGGAAAGACACGCAACCCGCACGCGCTCGAGCACACGCCCGGCGGGTCGTCGAGCGGGTCCGCGGCGGCCGTCGCCGACACGATGGTGCCGTGCGCCCTCGGCACGCAGACCGCGGGATCCACCGTCCGGCCCGCGTCGTTCTGCGGCATCGCCGGGTTCGTCCCGACGTACGGCGCACTACCGATCGACGGCACGCAGCATCTCGCGCCGTTGCTCGACCGGCTCGGGCTGCTCGCGCGGACCGTGGACGACCTCGTACCGCTCTACCAGGTGCTCTCCGGCATTGCCCACCCTTCGCCTCTGCGGCCGCCGGCCCGGGTGCTCGTAACCGACGGCAGCGAGCTCGCCGACGTCCACCCCGCGATGCGTGCGACGGTCCGTCGCGTCGCCGACACGCTGACCGGCCTCGGCGTCCCCGTCGCCCCGCTCGACGCCGCCGACCTCATGCGGCGCTGCGCCGCCGCGCAGCAGGTGGTGATGGCGTACGACGCCGCGCGCACCCTGGCCGATGTGGTGGCCGAGCACCGCAGAGAGCTCAGTGCGCCGCTCCTCGAGCTGCTCGACGCGGGTGCGGCGACCCCAGAGGCGAGCTTCCGCGAGGCCCTCGCCACCGCGGACGCGGCCCACGAGGAGCTCGCGCCCACGCTCGGCGCCGACGTCGTGATCCTCGCGCCAGGCGCGGTCGGCCCGGCGCCGCGTGGCATCCGCGCGACCGGCGATCCCGCGATGAGCCGGCCGTGGCACCTGCTCGGGCTGCCCGCCGTCGCCCTGCCGGCCGGAGACGTCGACGGCCTGCCCCTCGGCGTGCAGCTGGTCGGCGCCCGCGACACTGACGGCTCGCTCCTCGCCGCGGCCCGCTGGCTCGCCACGCACCTCCGCTGAGTGCTCAGACGAACGCGCCGGCCACTGTGCCGGCGCCGGCGAGCACGAGCACCCAGGCCCAGACCCGGTCGAGGTCGAGCCAGGCGCTGCGCAGGATGCGCACGCCGACGAACTGGTGCACCACGAGCGCGATCACCGCCGCGACGACGACCATGGCGACTGTGTGGACGAGCGCCGCCGTGACGCCGTCGACCACCGCGGTCCCGAACCCGAGACCGCCCTCGTCCCGCCCGCGAAGCAGGACGGGCAGCAGCATCAGACCGGCGCCGTGCACCGACGCCATGAGGAACGACCAGCTCGCCAGCTGGAACGGGTTCAGCCGCATGCCCACCCACCGGAAGTGCCGCTTGGACAGCACCAGCCACATCCCGTAACCCACGAGCAGGACGCCGCCGCCGATGGCGACGACCCGCGTGGTGAACGCCGACGCACCGACCAGCACCGCGATCGAGACGACGGCGATCGACACCAGGTGGCCGGCGCCCACCGGGACGAGCGAGCGGATCACAGCGGACCTGCGCCGCTCCTGCAGGCCGATCGCGACCGCGAAGAGCCAGCCCATCGCGGGGTTCAGGCCGTGGAACGAGCCCAGCCCCACGAGCTCCAGGTAGGTCCGCGCGTCCACCTGGTCACGGGTAGCAGTACGAGTCGGACGACGCGTCGCCGCCCTGCAGCCTGGTCTGGTGGACCCGCAGGCCGCGGAAGTCGTCGCCGTGCGGGAAGAACCGCCCGTCGGGGACGAGGCCGCCCAGCTCGGTGTCGACGTCGAGCTTCGCCACCCAGGCGCCGACACCATCGGGGTAGAACTGGTCGTCCCACGCGCCGTACAGCGAGTTGCTCACGTAGACGCGCTTGCCGTCGCGGCTCACCTCGACCATCTGCGGACCACCCGCGAGCGGCAGGTCGGGTGCCGCGGGATGAGCCGTCCTGCGCACGACACCGCCGAGGTGGACGGATCCCACCTTGCGCGGCTCGAACGGGTCGCTCACGTCGTACTGCAGCAGCTCGCCGGTCCCCCACGCCGAGACGTACAGGAACCGGTCGTCGACCGAGAGATCGATGTCGGTGACGAGCGGCGGGACGGCGCCGAACGGCTGGAGCGCCGGCGGCAGGTCGTCGGTCTCCGCGGGCTCGGCCGGGATGTCGATGACCCGCTTGACGGCGAACTCCTTGCCGTCCTTGTACCATAGCCAGACCGACGCGGAGAGGTCCTCGACGCTGACGACGACACCGACGAACCCGTACTGCTTCGTCGGGTCGTGCGCGGGACGCAGCTCCAGCGGCATCTGGTACTGGTCACCGAGGTCGACGGTCTGCACGTTGCGCCGCCTGCGCAGGTCCCAGAAGTGCAGCCGGTGTCCGTACTTCCGGTTCAGCAGCAGCTCGGGGACGATGCCGTCCTCGATCATGGACGGCGTGCCCCACTCGCTCGTGACGGCGACGTCGTGGGCGATGTGCCACCACAGGTCGTACGCGAGGTACTGGTCACCGCGGTCGACCTCCCACCGGCCGAGCACCTCGAACGAGTTGTGGTCGAGGATTGCCACGCCGCCAGGGCCCTCGTTGCCGTCGGCGCCGCCGAGTGCGGAGACGTACAGCCCCTCGGGCCCGCAGTGCACGGTGTGCGGGCGGGAGTAGCCGGCCCGCTTGGCCAGCTCCTCGGGCTCCAGCGTCTTGACGATCGTCGGCGCGCGGGGGTCGCCCTTGATGTCGATGATGTAGATGCGTGACGACCGCAGGCCGGGCACGACCAGGTAGCGGCGTTCGACGTGCGGGTGCGGCGCGTACGGGCACAGCGCACTGCTGCACGCGTTCCAGCCGAAGTGGTGCAGCTCGTCGCTGACGTTGGGCAGGTCGGTCCACCCGACCACCTGCCCGTACCGGTCGGACGCCTCGTCGGTGTCGAGCACCGCGATCGCGTCGGGCCGGTCGGCCGAGCGGGAGAACGCCGCCACGTAGGCGAGGGTCTCCGGCGGAGCCTCGGCCGCATCACGCGGCGACGGGTAGAACGTGGGGTCGGGCTTGAGGAAGGGCACAGTTCACTTTCACACGACAGCAAGATCAATTCAATGGTTATCCTACTGAGTCAGTAGGATTTGACGGGAGTAAGAGTGATCCGGTGCTCGACCTCGGCCTCCACCGCGGCCCTGGTGTAGAGCAGCGGGAAGGCGCCGTCGTGCGCCCACGCATCGGCGAGGTCGTCGTAGTGGGCGCTGTCCGGCCGACCCGACTGGCCGGGCGCGTTCATCACCACCGAGCGGTCCCACTCGCCCACGTCGATCACCATCCGGAACGTCGCGCCGGCCGTCTGGGTGAACGTCGTGTCGTACGCGGTGTGCCCGACGGTGTCAGCACTGCCGCCGCGAGCCAGCGGCGGGAGGACAGCCTTGTCCCGCGGCACCGTACGGAGGAGTGCCGCCAGCGGGTGGGCGGGTGCGGCCACGTGCAGGCGTCCCCACGCCCACCCGGCTGGATCGGTGCCGAGAAGTGCCTCGACGTCGGTCACCGCGTCGCGCAGCGTCGGACCGGCGACATCCTCGAACGCCGGACGCTCGACCAGGTCGAGGTCGACGCGCGCGTCCGCGTGCTGCGAGTCGTCCCCCGGGATGCACCTGCGCAGCGCGTCGTCGAGGCGATCGGCGGGGACGAGCGGCTCGAGCGCCCTGCGCAGCAGGGCGGGACGCAGGTGCCTGCGGTACCAGACCTCGAACAGCGCGGCCGCCGCTGAGTCGGGGCGCAGGTCGGCGTCCCAGTCGAGTAGCAGCGCGCGGGCCCGCGCCGCGGACGGGTCGTCGACCGGCACGCCGCGCAGGCGCTCGACGATGCGCCGTGCCGGCAGGCTGACGTAGTCGGTCTGCAGCCGCACCATGTCGTCGACCGTTACCCCGGTCGCCGTGGCGAGCACCTCGTCGATGCGCCGATGCCGGAACGGCGGGTACCAGTCGACCGTGATCGTCCGCTCCGGCGGGAAGTCGGGCGGCAGGTTCTCGTCGTTCGCCGTCGCGATCCAGCCGCGGGCGGGGTCGGACTCCTCCGGCAGCTGGTCCATGTCGTAGAAGCCGGCCCACTCGTAACGGCCGTCGCCTGGCACCGGCAGCGCGCCGTCCCAGTTGGGTCTGATCGGCGTGAGTCCGGCCGCCTTCCAGCCGATCGCGCCGCCGGTGTCGGCGTAGATCTGGTTCTCCGGCGGCGCGCCCCACCGGTTCATCGCCGCGACGAACCCGTCCCAGCTCGTGGCGCTCAAGGAGTCCATGCTGCCGAGGTACGGCGCCATGCCCTGCTCGAGCCATGCGGCGCGGACGGCGAACGCGGTGCCGCGGTCGGCGTCCGCGTGGATCACCGGACCGTGCCTGGTGAACACGAGCTCGACGTCCACGGGCGCGGCGTCTCTGATCGGGACGCTCTCGCGGACGACGCGCATCGGCTCCCAGCGGCCGTCGTACCGGTACGCCCGCGAGTCGTCGGGACAGGTCTCGTAGACGTAGAGGTCCTCCTGGTCGATCGGGTGGATCGTCACGCCGAACGCCGCGTGCCCGTTGTGGCCGATGGAGATGCCGGGAAGGGCGGGTTCACCACCGCCGATGACGTCGAGGCCGGGTGCCGACAGGTGGGCCAGGTAGCGCAGCGACGGCAGCGACACCGCGCGGTGCGGGTCGTTCGCGAGCATCGGACGTCCCGTCGCGGTGCGCGCGGCCGACAGCACCCAGCTGTTGCTGCCCTCGGGCGACTCGGCGGGGAACATCGGCGGCAGCGTGGCGAGGTCGTACACGCGGAGCACGTCGCCGGGGATGGCGTCGAGGTCGAGCCCTTCGGGGACGACGAGGTCGCCCGCGGGCTCCCAGTGGCGACACAGCTCCTCCACCTCGGGACCGAAGTCACGGAGCACCAGCGCCCGCGCCACCTCGTGCCGCAGGTTGCGGAACAGGCCGTGGCTGCGGATGCGTGCGACGTCCTCGGGTGACCAGAGCGCCGGCTCGTACGCGAGGTCGCGGAACTCGGGCGGCAGCAGCGCCGGGTCGTCGCGGGTCAGCCGGACGTAGGCGTTGACGCCGGCGACGAAGGCGGTGCACACGCGCTTGGTGTCGGACCCGTACGCGAGCCACTCGCCGTGCATGTCGCCGCGGTAGAGGAACAGCCGCGCCGCCCTGTCGTGCTCGACGTACGCCGCGCCGAACGCATCGGCGAGCAGACCGAGGCCGCGCCGGCGCCAGAAGTCGAGCTGCCACAGTCGGTCGCGGGCAGCGTTGAAGCCCTGCACGAGGAACGCGTCGTACCGCGACGACGCGTAGACGTGCGGGACACCCCAGCGGTCGACGAGGATCTCGGCGGGACCGGTCAGGCCGGGGACCTCGTACGACTCAGCCATCGGGGATGCCGCGACGTCAGGCCGCACGCAGGGAGAGCGTGAGCGCCTCGACGGCGAGGAGCGGGTTGACGTTGAGGTCGATGCGTTCGCGACACAGCACGATCGCCTCGAGGCGGCGGAGGGTGGCCGCCTGGGTGGACGACTCGGCGACGGTGCGCAGGTCGTCGTGGATCTCCTCGTTGCACAGCTCGACCCGCGCGCCGACCTGCAGGATCAGGACGTCGCGGTAGAACGACGCGAGGTCGAGGAGCGCGCGGTCGAGGCTGTCGCGCTTGACGCGGGTGGCGCGCGACTTCTGATGGCGCTCGAGATCGTTCAGTGCGCCCTTGGTGCCGCGGGGCATCGCCCGGCCCTCGGTGCCCTCCCCCAGGGCGCGGCGCAGCGCCGCGGTCTCGGGGGCGTCGAGCTCGCCGGAGGTCGTCGAGGCGTCGACCTGCGCGTCGTCGACGAGCCCGGCCGCGGCCGCGAAGCTGCTGCCGATGCCCTGCACCCGCAGCGGTACGCCGAGCACGGCGGACCGGCGGGAGCGGGAGCGCTCGTCGGTCGCGAGCCGGCGGGCGCGTCCGACGTGCCCCTGCGCGGCGCGGGCGGCGAACGCGGCCATCTCGGGCTCGACGCCGTCCCTGCGGGTGAGCACCTCGGCGACGGCCTCGGTGGGCGGGGTGCGCAGGGTCACCAGGCGGCACCTCGACCGGATCGTCACGACGAGGTCGTCGGGAGCCGGGGTGCAGAGCAGCCAGACCGTGCGCCTGGGGGGTTCCTCGATGGCCTTGAGCAGCGCGTTGGCCGCCTGCTCGGTCATGCGGTCGGCGTCCTCGAACAGGACGATCTGCCAGCGGCGCCCGGACGGCGACATCGCGGCGCGGTGAACGAGCTGGCGCGCCTCGGCCACCGAGAACGACAGGCCCTCCGGCCGGACGACCTGGACGTCGGCGTGGGTGCCGGTGAGCACCGTGTGGCAGGAGTCGCACTCGCCGCAGCCCGACCACTCGCACTGCAGCGCCGCGGCGAACGCCCGCGCGGCCGTCGACCTGCCGGACCCCGGCGGGCCGGTGAACAGCCAGGCGTGCGTCATGCCGCGCCCGTCGGCGCCACCGAGCACCTCCACCGCTGCCGTCGCGGTGGCCCGGAGCTCGGCGACGGCGGACTCCTGACCCACGAGGTCGTCGAACACGCTGCCCACGGCGTCAGCGTAACCGGCGCCGCCGTCACCCCCGCGATGTGTCGGGGCTCAGCCCTTGATGCCGGTCTGGGCGACGCCCTGGACGAGCCAGCGCTGCAGGAACGCGAAGACCAGGACGAGCGGCAGGATCGACACGGCGGCCGCGAGGCAGAGCTGGCTGATGTTGATCGTCTGCGCGGTGAGGAACGTCGACAGCACGACCTGCACCGTCCAGGACGACTCCTCCTGGCCGATGACCAGCGGCCAGAGGAAGGCGTTCCAGCTGCCGATGAACGTGATCACCGCGATGGCCGCCACGAAGTTCAGTGAGTTGGGGATGACGATCCGCCAGAACGCCCCCCAGTAGCCGAGGCCGTCGACGCGGGCCGACTCCTCGAGCTCCCTGGGGAAGCTGAGGAAGTACTGCCGGAAGAGGAACGTCGCGAACGCGCTGAACAGCCCCGGCACGATGAGGCCGCGCAGCGAGCTCACCCAGCCGAGCGACGACACCAGCACGAACGTCGGCACGAACGTCACCGCGCTCGGGATCATCAGCGTCGCGAGCACCATGTAGAAGATCTTGTTTGCGTGCCGGAATGGTATCCGCGCGAGGCCGTACCCCGCCAGCGCGGCGAAGAACAGCTGGCCGACCGTCTGGACGACGCCGATGATCGCGGAGTTCTTCAACCCCGTGAGCAACGGGATCTCGCCACCGAACAACGCGGTGACGTTCTCCCAGTGCAGGTCGGTCGGGAAGAGCTGCCACTCGGGCGCGGTGATGTCGCGGTCGGTCGACAGGCCGTTGCGGACGATCAGGTAGAAGGGGACGAGGAACAGCACGAGGGCGACCACGAGCGCCGAGTACCTCGCCACCCCCGCGGCGACCGCGCCCGAGCGCGACCGTCCGGTCACTCCGCCGGTCTCCGCCGTCATCGCGCCCACCTCACCGTTCCGCGTCCGGGGTGCGCCCGAGCCCGAGCACCCTGCCCTGGAGCAGGCTGATCAGCACGATCAGCAGCCCGAGCATCAGCGCGCCGGCACTGCCGTGGCCGAAGTCCTGCACGTCGCCGAGCGCGGTGTAGTACAGGTAGACCAGCGGCGGCCGCGCGAACGGCACGTTGCCGAGCAGGTTGTAGAACTCGTCGAACGCCTGGTACGCCGCGATCAGGTTCAGCAGCAGCACCGCCACCGACGTCGTTCGGATCTGCGGCAGCGTGATGTTCCAGAACGTCTGCCAGCCGGGCTTCGCGCCGTCGACGTACGCCGCCTCGTACAGCTCGCGCGGGATGCGCTGCAGCGCGGCGAGGAACAGGATCATGTAGAAGCCCGACTGCAGCCACAGCCGCGCGGTGAGGATCGGCAGCCAGTACAGCGGCGGGTCGACGGTGGCGAGCCACGCGACGGGCTCCTGGCCGAACCAGCCGAGCACGGTGTTCGCGAGCCCGAACCGCACCCCGTTGAAGATCGAGAGCTTCCACACCAGGCACGCGACGACGTACGAGCACGCCGTCGGCAGGAAGAACACCGACCGGAAGAACCCGCGCAGGAACCGGGCCCGGTGGAGCAGCAGCGCGAGCGCGAGCGACAGCGCGAACGTGCCCGGCACGATGAACAGCGCGAACAGGCTGAACGTGACGAGCGACGAGATGAAGTTGCCGTTCGTCAGCATGTCGACGTAGTTGCGCACGCCGACGAACTCGGTCGGGGTCACGGTGTTCTGCGCCTCGAAGAAGCTCAGGACCGCGCTCCACACCAGCGGCACGTAGGTGAAGACGAGCAGCCCGATCAGGAACGGCCCGACGAAGATCCAGAACCACAGGGTGTTGCCGCGGATGCCCTTGCCGCGCACCCGCGACGGCGCGGGCGGAGGGGTGACAGGCTGTGGCTTGGCGGCGATCTGACTCATGACGCCGCCGTCAGCCCGCGAGTTCCTTACGCACCTTGGCGGCCACCTTCGTCATCTCGGTCTGCGGCTTCGTGCCCTTGCGGACGATCCTGTTGACCGCGTCGTTGAAGGCGGTACGCATGGTCGGGGTCCACGCGGGGAAGTCGGCGATGCCCCGCTCGGAGTTGAGCCGCACGGCCTCGGCCGCGGGCCCGCTCTGCAGCTTCTCGGCCTTCTCGGCGAGGCTCTTGCGCGGCGGGATATGGAACCCGTAGCTGAGGCACCAGTCCTCCTGGAAGTCGGTCTTGTCGACCCACAGCCACTTGAGGTACGCCTTGGCCGCGTCGACGTCCTTGGCCTTGGCGGAGACGAACGCCGTCCAGCCGCCCGAGTAGACGCTGGCCTTTCCCTCATCGTCCAGTGCCGGGAACGGGAGCACGCCGAAGTCGTCGCCGAACGCCTTCTGCACCGCCGGCATCGCCCACAGGCCGAGCCACTGCATCGCCACGAGCTCCTGGGTGAACGCGGACGGGTCGGTCCAGTCGGTGGGGTTGCCGACCAGCAGGCTCTTGTCGACGTACATCTGCCGCAACGCCGACAGCGCCTTCGCCGTGCGCGCGTTGGCGAGGTCGGGCTCCGGCCGGTCTCCCTCGGTCAGCAGGTCGTGCCCGGCCGCCACCAGAGCCACCTGGCCGAGTGGCAACCCTGGGTCATTGCCGGCGAACAGGCCCTTGCGCTTGTCCCTGGTCAGGGCCTTCGCCGCGGCGACGAGCTTGTCGACGGTGTCCGGCGGCTCGATGCCCGCCTTGCTCAGCAGGCTCTTGCGGTAGTAGATCAGCTGCGGGTCGTCGATCATCCTGATGCCGTACAGCTTGCCCTCGTACGTGTTCGTCGCCAGGTCGATCTCGTTGAAGTCGTCCTTGACGTCCGCGACGACGTCGTCGAGTGCGACGACCTGCTTCGCCTTCGCCAGGCTCTGGTTGAACTGGTACTCGAAGACGTCGGGACCGTCGCTCGACAGCAGGCCGGACGACAGCTTCTTGGCATAGTCGCCCGGCACCCACTGCACCGAGACGCTCGCGTCCTTGTACGCCTTCGCGTAGCGCTTCGCCGCCTGCTGCGTGCCCGCCTCGCCGTACTGGTGGTACCACTGCGAGAGGCCGGTGGTGTCCTCCTGGGGCCGCCCGGTGTTGCTGCCACAGGCCGCGAGCGCGCCGAGCGCCGCGAGCCCACCCGCTCCACGGAGGACGTCACGTCGGCTGGGGCCGGGGAGGGAGTGCTGCGCCGTCATCGGATGCCTCCAGGGGTTGGTCGTACAACGTTGTACAGACCCATGGGAGATTTCTAGGCAACGCGAACGGTCAAGTCAAGGGCTACGACGCCTCGGGCCGCACCAACCACGGGGTCAGGCGTGCCTCCACGCGCTTCAGCAGCGTGTAGAGGGCGAAGCCGACGGCCATCAGCAGGACGACGGGGACCAGCGACTCCGCCATGTCGAAGCGCCGGGAGAACCGCAGGATCAACGACCCGAGACCGGTGACGGCCGTCGAGAACTCCGCGACCACGACCGCGATGAGCGCCCGGCCGACGGCGAGCCGCAGGCCCGTGACGATGTACGGGAGCGCGCCGGGGATGAGGACGTCGCGCCACGCCTGCAGCTCGGTCGAGCAGTACGACCTGGCGAGCTCGTCGAGGTCGCGCGGGACGCTGCGCACGCCGGTGGCGGCGTTGAGCGCCACCGGGAAGAACGCGAACATCGCGACGATGACCACCTTGGCCTGCAGGCCGAAGCCCAGGGCCACGATGAGCACCGGGATCACCGCGACGAGCGGGGTCGCGTAGAGCGCGGAGATGTACGGGTCGAGGACGACATCGACGGAACGGAACCGGCCGACCAGGATGCCGACGAGCAGGCCCACCGCCGTGCCGCAGCCGATGCCGAGGACGAAGACGAGCATGCTCGACGACGCCGCGGACAGCAGCTCACCGCGCGCGACGAGGTCGACCGCGGCGACCGCGACCTCGGCGGGCCCGACGATCAGCGGGCTCTCGGAGAACCACGAGAAGACCTGCCAGACGACCGGGATGAGCAACAGCCCTGCCCACCACAGCAGGCGTCGCTGGGTCGCGCTCTCGGCGCGGCGGCGCGGTCGTACCGCGACCTGCTGCGTCATGAGCCGCCCTCCAAAGTGAGCATCGCAGCGAGGACGGAGCCCGCACGCCCGATGCTGAGCGCGCCTGAGCGAGGAGCGGAGCGGAGGAGGGCGGCGGGAGGCACAGTCATGGTCCCGCCTGCCAGGGCGAGAGCCGGCGCTGGAACCACTTGAGGAGGCCCGCGACCGCGATCCCGGTGACGGCGAGCACCACCACAGGCCCGAGCGCGGCGGCGATGTCGAACTGGTTGGAGTACTTGATGATCAGGTAGCCGAAGCCGCTGGCGCCCGCGTAGAAGTCGGCGAGCACGGCGCCGACGAGCGCGTGGACGAGACCGAGCCGGAGTCCGGTCATGACCGCGGGCAGCGCGCCGGGGACGATGACGTCGCGCCAGACCGTCCACTCCCTGGCGCAGTACGACCGCGCGAGCTCGAAGAGGTCGGCGTCGACCGTGCGGACGCCCACCGTGGTGTTGATGAGCACGGGCAGCACCGTGAACAGGAAGACGATGATGACCTTCGCCGTGGTGTTGAAGCCGACGATCACCAGGATGAACGGGATCAGTGCGACGAGCGGCGTGGTGTACAGGATGTTGACCGGCGCCTCGGTCAGCCAGTAGAGGCGACGGAACCTTCCGACGAGCAACCCCATCGGCACGCCCACGAGCACGCCGAACCCCGCGCCGATGCCGAGGATGTGGGCCGTCGGCTTCAGGAAGGCGAGGAACTCGCCCGCGCGTACCGACTCGGCGATGCCGGCGCCGATCTTGTCCGGCGTCGCGAGGAACAGCCTGCTCGTCGTGTTCGCGAGGACGTACCACGCGACGAGGAGCAGGGCGGCGAAGCAGATCCGCAGGGTCCACAGCCGGCGCCTCGACATGCGCCGGTCAGTCACCCGAGATCCCCCCGGCCGCGTGCTCGGGAGCGGGCTCCTGGCGCAGCAGCGACCACATCCGCGCCCTCAGCTCGGTGAACCTCGGGTCGAGCCTGATCCGCGGAGCGTCGCGCGGGCGCTCGAACGGGATGGCGATGTCGTCGACGATCCGGCCGGGCCCCGCCTGCATCACGATGACCCGGTCGGACAGCACGATCGCCTCGTCGATGGCGTGCGTGACGAACAGGACGGTCTTGCGGTCGGTGTGCCAGATGCGCAGCAGCTCCTCCTGCATCTGCTCGCGCGTCTGCGCGTCGAGCGCGCCGAACGGCTCGTCCATCAGCAGCAGCGCGGGGTCGATGGCAAGGGCCCTGGCCAGACCCACGCGCTGCTGCATGCCACCGGAGAGCTGGTACGGATACTTCTTCTCCCAGCCCTCGAGGCCGACCATCGCGATGTAGCGCCCGACCTGCTCGCGCGCGGCCTTCCTGCCGCCACCGCGCAGCCGCACGCCGTACGCGACGTTGTCCTCGACGGTGCGCCACGGCAGCAGCCGGAAGTTCTGGAACACCACGGCCATGTTCGGGCGCGGACCCGTCACCTCCTCGTCGCTGACCCGCAACGAGCCCGCAGTGGGGTCTTCGAGCCCGGCGACCAGGCGCAGCAGCGTGGTCTTGCCGCAACCGCTCGGGCCGAGGATCGACACGAACTCGTCGTCGGCGACGTCGAGGTGCAGGTCGTCGAAGACCCGCAGGGCCCCGAAGTGCTTCGCGAGCCCGTCGATCGCCACACTCGCCACTGTTCGCGGCTCCTCAGCTCTGCTGGTCGACGAGCTTCTTCGCGTCGTCGAAGATGGTGCCGTCGACGAGGTCGTCGTACGACGGCTTCTCGCCTTCGTCGAGCGTGCCCAGCTCCACCTGCTGGTCGGCGGTGTAGTCGACCATCTTCCGCGGGTACCCGTTGTCGGTCGGCCACATCTCGTCCTCGATGAACGTGTCGTACGTGGTCGAGAGGATCTTGCGGTCGAGCTCGGTGACCTCGACCGCCGTGTCGAGCACCTTCGCCTTGTTGGCCGTGTCGCGCATGAACGCGTTGGCCTTGATGTTGGCCGCGGTGAACGCGACCATCTCGTCGCGCTTGTCGTCGAGGATCTTCTGCGGCGCGGCGTAGCCGGCGTAGTGCCAGTCGGGGTCGGTGTCCCACAGGTTGACGAGCGGCCGGAGCTTCGCCTTGGGGAACTGCTGCATGACGCCCTTGGCCTCGTCGATGTGCAGGATTCCCGACACGGCCTGCCCCTGCGCCATCGCCTGCCCCTCGGCGCCGGGGAAGTTGCCGTACTTGAGGTCGGACTGCCTCAGCCCGCAGGAGCTGTAGTACTTCCTGGTCAGCACCTCGGCGAACCCGCCGACCTCGTCGACGCCGACGACCTTGCCGCGCAGATCCGCGCACTTCTTGATGTCGGGCGAGACGACGAGCTGCGCGTCGAGCTTCGGCGAGTAGGTGTAGAAGCCCTTCGCCGTGCCACCCTTCGCCACCGCGTTGATGAGCGTGGGCGTCGGCACGGCGGCGATGTCGGCCGAGCCGGCCTCGGCGCCGCGCAAGGCCGTGACACCGGTGTCGAGGCTGACGATCTCGACGTCGAGGCCGAAGTCCTCGTAGAAGCCCTGCTCCTGCGCGACCCACACCATCACGTGCACGAAGTTCGGCGGGATGACGGGCATGCTCACCTTGATCGGCTCGAGCTCACCGCCGCCGTCGTCGCCACCCCCCGAGCACGCCGAGACGAGGGCGAGCAGCCCGGCCGCCACCAGGGCCACCCCTCGGTGCCGCCGCCACCACGTCCTGCCGGATCCGTCGCCTGCGTCCATCGGATGCCTCTTTGCAATCGATTGCTATGTGACGGTAGTCGACGCCGCCGGAGACCGTCAAGTGTCAGTGGTCCGAAAGCTGGACCGTCATCCAGTCCGCCGTCTTCTGCCGGTGCCTGGCCGCGACGTTCATGCAGCCGTGGTTGCCGTCGTCGAGCAGCAGCAACGTCGTCTGGCCGGCCGCCTCGCTCGCGAGACGCTCGGCGTCGCGGTACGGGATCAGCCGGTCGAGCCTGCCGGTCACGACGAGCAGAGGGCAGCGGATCGACGCCGTGCGCCCGTCCAGGCTCAGCGTGTGCGCCACCCCGCGCGCCTCGTCGTCGTCCGCCGACCACGACCGCACCCGGAACGCGTCACGCGTCAGCGCCGGCAGCTGGTCCCAGCAGGCGCCGAAGTCGTACGGACCCGCGAGGGCGACGCACGCCCGTACGCGCGGGTCGCCGCTCGCGATCCGCGGCGCGTAGTAGCCACCGAGGCTCACGCCCCACACACCGATGCGCGACGCGTCGACCCCGTCGAGCGCGGAGACGGCGTCGAGGATCACGGCACCGGGGACCTCCCAGTCCCCCTGGATGGGCAGGTCGTACTCGGCCTCACCCTGGCCGGGTCCGTCGACGCTGAACGTGCCGAGGCCGCGCTCGAGGAACAGCGCCTCCGTCGACCTGAACTCCTCCTTGGCGGAGTCGAGGCCGGGCACCATGACCACCAACGGATGCGGCCCGTCACCCGCCGGCAGTCGCAGGATCCCCACCAGCGTCGATCCGCGGTAGGGGATCTCGACGCGCCGGCCCGGCGGGTCGAGATGCGGCAGCGCGAGGTCGAGGCAGCGCACCGCGGAGGCGTGGGCGACGCGCATCTGGTCGACGTCGTGCACGTAGAGGTACTTGGCGAAGTGGAAGTAGACGGCGGCCTGCGCGTAGTGCTGGCCCGCCGACCGCAGCCGCTCCTCCGCGAGCGCCTCGGCGGCGATCTCCTCGTGCTCGGCCGCCACCGCGGACCACGAGGAGCACCAGTCGTCCCAGGTCTCCAGCGCCTTCGTGACCCGTTCGAAGTCGCTGACCGCCACGCCGTTCGTGGTGAACCGGGGTGCCCAGTTCGCGATCGCCGACGCGACGCGTTCGTCCATGAATGACCTCCACCACTTGCAATCGAGTGCATAGTTTCCGATGATCGTTCCTGTGTCAACGACGACAACACGGGTCGGCGGACCACCGCCGCCGTTCAGCGCGGAGGAGCTGCGCGACCGCCGGAGACGCCTGAGCGAGGCGGCGGCCGCGCAGGGCGCCGACGTCGTCGTCGCGTACGGCGCGAACCGCGCGGGCAGCTCCGTCGGCTGGCTCACGACCTGGCCGGTCACCAGAGAGGCCGTCGTCCTGCTCGATCCCGACGGGTCGGCGCGGCTGTTCGTCGGCTTCCCCAACCACGTACCGGACGCGCGGCGGACCGTCGAGGCCGCGGGTCTCGGCGATGAGGTGGGCGTGCTCGACGACGACACCGCGGCCGTCGTGGCCGACGCGCTGAACCACGGTGGACCACGGCGGAGGATCGGCGTGATCGGCCCGGCACCGGGCCCCGTCCGCGCCGCTCTCGCGTCACGCGGCACGGACGTCGTCGGGCTCGACGCGGCGTACACCCGCCTGCGCACGACCAAGTCGGTGGAGGAGCTGGCGTGGCTGGAGCACGCCGCCGCGCTGACCGACCTGGCCGCCGGCGCGCTGCTCGACGCCGCGGGCGAGGGCGCGAGCGAGCGCGAGATGGTCGCCGCCGCGGAGCGCTCGTACCGGCCGGCGGGCGGCACGCACCACATCTGCTACGTGACGACGACGCCGATGGCGGCGCCCGACCGGTGCGTCCCCGCCCAATGGCCGGGCGACCGCAGGGCCGAGCCGGGCTCGGTCGTCGTGTTCGAGCTGAGCGCGGGCTGGGGCGCGGACTACCCCGCCCAGCTGCTGCGCACCGCCACCGTCGCCTCTCCGCCGACGCCCCTGTACGCCCACCTGCACTGGGCGGCCGCAACGATCCTCGACGACCTGCTCGCCCGCATCCGTCCCGGCGTGCGGCCCGCCGACCTGCTCGACGTCCTCGACCCGTTGCGCGCGGAGGGGCTCACCCTCGTCGACGACCTCGTGCACGGCCTCGGCGGCGGCTACCTCCCGCCGGTGCTGAGCGGCCGTACGTCGCGGCCCACGGGCCTGCACGCCGAGCCGCTGTGCGCCGGCATGACGATCGTCGTCCAACCGAACGTGTGCACGGCCGACCTGTCGGCCGGGGTGCAGACCGGCGAGATGGTCGTCGTCACCGAGGACGGCTGCCGGTCGCTGCACGCGTTCCGGCCCGGGCTCCTGCGGGTCCCGCGGTGAAGGGCGTCGGAAGCGGCGGCGGCCCGGGAGCACAGGAGCTCGACGAGCGCCGCGGAGGTGGGAGCCGCGATGTGACAGGAGGTCGCGTGAACGTCACCGCGGCTGCCGCCGGAGCAGAGCGAGGAGGCGGGCGCGCATGAGCACAGAGGCGCGGAAGGGCCGCCGCAAGGCGGCCGCATAC
The DNA here is from genome assembly GCA_009379955.1 of Streptosporangiales bacterium. Classification (NCBI taxonomy): domain Bacteria; kingdom Bacillati; phylum Actinomycetota; class Actinomycetes; order Streptosporangiales; species Streptosporangiales bacterium. Next base: position 20,669 of record WHST01000013.1, read on the forward strand.
GATGCGGGCGTGCGACGACCGACTCTACGCGACGTGGCGACCCGTGCCGGGGTGCACCCGGCGACAGCGTCACGCGCTCTCAACCCCGCGACCCGGCACCTGGTCAACGACGAGACGGCCGACCGCGTCGACGGGATCGCGCAGTCGCTGGGCTACCGACCCAACCCCATCGCGCGGAGCCTCAAGACCGCCAGGTCCGCGAGCGTGGGCCTGCTCATCCCCGACCTGACCAACCCGCTGTTCCCACCCATCGTGCGCGGCATCGAGGACTTCCTCTCCCACGTGGGCTACAACGCCTGGATCGTCAACACCGACAACGACGCCGAGCGCGAGGCCGCCGCCGTCGACTCGCTGCGCGACCGCAACGTCGAGGGGTTCGTGTTCGCCACCGCCCGGCTCGACCACCGGCTGCTCGAAGATCTCGCGGCGGCCGACACCCCCATGGTGCTCGTCAACCGGCGCGTGGCGAAGACCGACATCCCGTCCGTCACAGCCGACGATGCCGCCGGGGTCGCGCTGGCGATGCGCCACCTCGCGGAGCTCGGGCACCGCACGATCGCCCACCTGGCGGGGCCACAGGACACCTCGACCGGCGTCAACCGGCTCCGCGCGTTCCGCCAGGCGCTCGACGACCACGACCTGCCGAACGTGCCCGAGCGCATCGCCGTCTGCGACGCGTGGACGGAGACGGCGGGCGCCGACGGCCTGCGGCGACTCCTCGACGCGACCGACGACTTCACGGCGATCCTCGCCGGCAACGACCTGATCGCGCTCGGCTGCTACGACGTCTTCGCCGAGCGCGGCATGCGCATCCCACAGCACGTCTCCATCGTCGGGTTCAACGACATCCCGGTGATGGACAAGCTCCAACCGGCGCTCACCACCGTCCGCATCCCGCAGTACGACATCGGTGCCGAGGCCGCGCGGCTGCTGCTCGACGAGCTCGAGCAGCCGAGCCGGCACCCGCGCTCGGTGCTGCTCCCCCTCAGCCTCGTCGTGCGCCGCTCCACCGCCGCCCCCACCCGCAGCTAGGTCCACGTTGATCACGTCAACGTGATCAACAGGGACTTCACCTCGTGCCGGGACGAGGTGCAGTCCACGTTCACGAGGTGAGGTGCCTACGAGGCGAGCTCGCTCACCAGGCGGTCGGCGTTGCCGCCCAGGATGAGGGCGCGCTGCTCGTCGTCGAGGCCGGGGATCGCCTCGACCGTGGCCACCGGGTCGGGGTCGCCCATCTCGAACGGGTAGTCGCTGCCGAGCAGGACGTGGTCGGCGCCGACGATGTCGACGAGCACCGCCAGCAGCGCCGGGTCGTGGAGCACCGTGTCGAAGTAGAGGCGCCTGAGCCACTCGCTCGGCGGCCGGGTCAGGTGCGCCGCGGTGTGCTTCGGCACCGCCGCGAAACCGCGGTCGAGACGTCCCGACTGGTACGGCAGGAAGCCGCCTCCGTGGACGACGCAGACACGGAGGGCGGGAAAGCGTTCGAGCACGCCGCCGAAGACCAGATGCGCCACGGCGATCGTGCTCTCGGCCGGGTTGCCGACGAGGTTGCGCAGGAAGTACCGGGGCAGCGAGCGTCCGGCGAGCGACTCGTACGGGTGGACGAGTACGAGGCAGCCGAGCTCCTCGGCCGTGCGCCAGAACGGCGTGAGCTCGGGATCGTCGAGCTCGCGGCCGTCGACGGTCGTCGCGATCTCGACACCGACCATGCCGAGGACCTCGACGGCGTGCCTGAGCTCGTCGCTCGCGTGCGACCCCGACTGCAACGGCGCGGTGCCGAGCGCGAGGAACCGCTCCGGGTGCAGCGCGGCGGTCTCGGCGAGCAGCTCGTTGAACATCCGCGCGTAGCGCGCACCCTCCGGCACGGGTAGGGCGTACGCCGTCAGGTCGATCCAGCTCGACAGGATCTGGGTGTGGACGCCGGCGCGGTCCATCGCGGCGATCCGGGCGTCGACGTCCTCGAAGTCCGCGCGCAGCGGGCCCGCGTCGACCCGGCCCGCGATCCGCGCCGTGCGCGTGCCGTCGCGGGTGACGATCTCGATGCCGTAGCGGTCTCCGTCTCGTCGCAGCGCCTCCACGAGACCCACCGGCATGCAGTGGGCATGTACGTCGGTCGTCGCCCTGTGCATGCCAGTGGAACTCGGACGCCCTCTCGACGTCACGACCGCGCCTCCGCCATGCGTGCGGCGAGCCCGTCGTCGGGCTCGAGGATCGAGACCCCGCCGGTCACCCGGTCGGACACGTAGACGCGGAGGTCCTCGTCGACGAACAGGTCGTTGGACTGGACGGCCTCCTGGCCGGACGGCGTGTCGGGCACCCAGTGCGCGACCTCCTCGGGGGCCGACGGATCCGCGAGGTCGTACACCCGTACTCCGGCGTTGAAGTACGTGGCGAGGACGATCCGCTCGCTGCGGTAGCTGCCCGGCCGGTTCTCGTGCAGGTTGTGCGGACCGAAGCGCAGACCGCGCTCACAGAAGTCGCCCTCGGGCGTCGGGCAGACGCCGACGACGCGAGGGGCCTGCTCGTCACTCACGTCGACGACGCGGATGTGGTGGGGCTCCGCTGCACACCTGTCGACCACCACCTCGTCGGTGACGACTACGAGGTCGCGGCCCGGCAGCGGCAGCACGGTGTGCGTGTCACCGCCCGGCGACCAGTTCAGCCGGGAGACCTCCTTGGGCGCTGTCGGGTCGGCGATGTCGAGGATCACCATGCCGGCGTCGCCGTATCCGAGGTACGCGCGGTCACCTGACACGAGCGCATGGTGCGCCGCGTAGCGCTTGCCCGCGGGGGAGTCGGGCACCTCGCCGCCGCCCGCCCAGGTGCCTGGCCACCACCACCGCCCGGCCTCGACCGGCCGCTCCGGGTCGCGCATGTCGACCACGACCCAGATGCGGTCGTCGAAGCCCTCGGGGATCGCCGACACGTACGCGTGGTCGCCGCCCGTCCAGACGATGCGGTGCACGCCCTGCCCGGTCGACCTGAAGTAGCCGACCGGGCGCGGGTAGAACGGATCCTCGAGTGAGTACACGGCCATGCCCGCGGCGTACGGGTCGCCGCCGCGGAACCGTTCGTGGTTCACCAGCAGCAGGCCGTCGGCGACCTGCACCTTGTGCGAGTGGCTGCCGGTCGGCGCCGGCCACTGCTCGACGAGGACGGGCGCGGTCGGGTCGGTCACGTCGAGCACCGACGTGCCCATGCCGCTCGGCCCGAAGTGGCCGACGTACAGGGCGTCGCCCGCGCGCATGACCTGCATGCCGTCGCCGTATCCGCCGAGGTCGCTGTGCCCGACGGTACGCAGACCGCGGGCGTCGGCGGTTCCCGTCACCCGGTCAGCCCTCTTCCGACTTCGGATTCACCTTCAGCTTCAGCTTCTCCTGCGCCTGCCGGAGACAACTGAGATCGGCGTGGTCACGCCACTTGTAGCCCTTCGGCACGTCGCCCGCGGTGATCATGTCGCGGGTCCACTCGTCGAACCCCTCCGCAGGCGCACCGCCGTCGAGCGACCAGTTCTTGGTCATCTCGTTGGCCCACTGCTCGACCTCGCCCGCGGACGGCTCGTGTCCGTACTCCTTGCCGAGCGCGATCGCGGCGTCCCTGTTGGTCACGTGGTCCTTGCCCGCGGAGAGCCACTGCTTCGCGGCGACCCGGCCCTCGACGAACGCGCACACGGCGTCCTTGTTCTCCTTCATGGTCTTTGCCGTGACGACCCAGACCTCCTGCGGCAGGGCCTTGTAGTTCTCGTAGATCATCGTGCCGCCACCCTTCTTCAGCTGCGTGAGGTGACGAGGCTGGAGCACGGCAACGTCGATCTTGCCAGCGAGCAGCACCTGCAGCCGGTCGTCGGCGCCACCGGGCACCGAGACCCACTTCATCTTGTCCGGGTCGACGCCTTCCGCGGTGAGCGCCTGCCGACCGACCGCGATGTTGCGGTCACCCGCCGCACCGCCGCTGATCCGCAGTCCCTCGAGCTTGTTCGGGTCGACGCCCTTACGGATGCCGAGGAACTGGGCCTCGGTGTCCTTCTCGACCCCGATGATCTTGAGGTCGACGCTACCCTCGGCGGTCGCCGGCCAGATGTCAGAGCTCTCGCCCTGGGCCACCCACACGTCGCCGCCGATCAGACCCGCCATGTAGTCAGCGGTGGCGACGACCTTTGCCTTCTCGCCGAACCCGAGATCGGGCCAGTAGCGCTTCTCGGCCGCGATCCAGCCGATCTGGTTCATGAAGTCGTCGTTGTCCATCGCCATGCGCACCTGGTCGAGCGACAACGACGATCCCTCGTCGTCACCGCCACCCGAGCCGCACGCCGTGCCGAGGAGGGCCACCACCATCGCCAACCCGACGAACTTCACTCGCTTGATCCCTGGCATCTGGAGCCACCTCACTCGTTGGTCCCCCCGGTACTGTGCCGATGCTCGATTACGTCGTTGTACGGATCGCTGGCTCATACCGACCGCCAGCGAGATGCCCTGCCCTCCAACCACTGGGTGAGTCCCACGACCGCGACGCTGAAGGCGACGAAGACGAACAGCATCAGGTAGACGCGCGCGGAGTCGAAGCTCCGACCCGCGGTCACCATGACGTAGCCGACGCCGTTCGCGGCGGTGAAGAGCTCACCGATGAACAGGCCGATGAGGCCGCGCGAGACGCCCATGCGCACCGCCGTCGCGACGAACGGGACGGTCGAGGGGAGTACGACGCGGGTGAACACGAGCCTGCGGTCGGCGCAGAACGCCCGCGCCGCCTTGAGCAGCGTGCTGTCGACGGTCTTCACACCGTCCATGACGACCACCATGATCGCGGGCACCGCGCTGAGGACGATCAGCAGCACGCGCGCGGTGTCGTTGATGCCCACCCACAGCAGGATCAGCGGCATCAGGATCAGTCGGGGCAGGGTGTTGAGCGCCCAGACGTACGGCGCGATGGTGCGGTCGAGCGCCTTGACACCGCCGATCACCATGCCGAGCGGAAGACCGACGACGATCGAGATGACCATGCCGATGCCGTACATCTTCAGGCTCACCGCGATGTTGGCCCACAGCACGCCCTCGCGGTGCATCACCGGGATCTCGGCGAGCACCGAGCTGAACGTCGGGACGAGCAGGCTCGGGATGCCGGTGATCCTGACGAACAGCTCCCATGCCACGCAGAAGAGCAGCAAGTTGACGATCGTGAAGACGACCTTCTGCCGGCGGGTAAATCTGCGGCGGTTCAGCGCGCGCAACGACTTGACGGTGGCCGTACCTCGTTCGCGCACCGGTGTCGTCGTCACAGCGACACTTCCTCACGCCAGCGCGACGTCAGCGACTCCAGCCGCTTCGACAGCGTGATGAGCACCACCGCGATGAGGACGAGCACGGCGACGAACGCGAACATCCGCGCGGTGTTGAACTGCCGCATCGCGTACATGACCTCGCGGCCGAGCCCGTCGGTGCCCACCGTCATCTCGACCACGAGCACGCCGACGAACCCGCGCGAGATGCCGTTGCGGATGCCCGTCGCGATGGACGGGACCGTGCTGGGCACGATCACCTTGAGGAACAGATCGCGCCGGTTCGAGCAGAACGACACGGCCGCCCGGACGAGCGACATGTCGATCGAACGGACGCCGTCCTTGCAGCTGAGGGCGAGCGGGATCATCACGGCGAGGAAGACCATGCCGACCTTGGTCGTCGCGCCGAACCCGAACCAGAGGATGACGATCGGCACGAGCGCGATGTCGGGGGTCGAGAACACACCCCACATGTACGGCGAGGCGACGAGGTCGATCCTCGGCAGCATCCCCACCAGCAGGCCGAGCAGCAGTCCGGCCACGACACCGAGCACCAGGCCGAGCCCGAGCGCGTACATCGTCGACAGGAACGCCGACTGCAGCAGGCCGATCTGCCACACCTCGCCGAGCTGCTCGGCCACGAGACCGGGACCCGGCAGGAGGACGGGCTGGATGTCGCCGACCGAGACGACCACCTGCCACAGCACGACGAGCGCCACGAGCAGCGCGAGACCTGGCAGTCGCGCGACGACGGCCTTGCGGCCCGAGGCCGCGGGTCGGGGACCGCGGGGCGCGAGGTCGGGGACGGCGGCCATGGTCAGACGCTCGCCTCGACCTGGGCGGTGGACGCGGGCGCCTCGGCGGCGAGCAGGGACCAGACGCGCTCGCGCAGCTCGATGTACTCCTTGCGGTTGCGGACGCTCTTGCCCCGTGGCTTGGCGAGGTCGACGTGCACGATCTCCTTGATGCGGCCCGGCCGGTTGGTGACCACCGCGACGCGGTCGCCGAGGGTGAGCGCCTCGTCGACGCTGTGCGTGATGAACAGGACGGCCGCGCCCGTGGTCGCCACGATCCTGGCCAGCTCGTCCTGCATCAGCTCGCGGGTCATCGCGTCGACCGCCGCGAGCGGCTCGTCCATGAGCAGGATGCGCGGCTCGGTGAGGAGTGCGCGCGCGAGTCCCACCCGCTGGCGCATGCCGCCGGAGAGCTCGCGCGGGTAGGCGCGCTCGAAGCCGGCGAGACCGACCATCCTGATGTAGTGCGCGACCCTGTCGGACGTGGCGTCGTCAGTGCGACGCTGCATCTCGAGGCCGAACCTGACGTTCGCCTCGACAGTGCGCCACGGCATCAGAGCGTAGTCCTGGAAGACGACCGCCCGCTCGGGGCCCGGCCCGTCGACAGGGCTGCCCTCGACGAGTACTTCACCCGTGGTGGGGGTGACCAGACCGGCGACGACGTTGAGGAACGTGCTCTTGCCACAGCCGCTCGGCCCGACCACCGCGAGGAACTCCCCCGCCGCGATCTCGACGTCGAAGTCTCGAAGCGCGACCAGCGAGTCCTTCTCCCGCGCCCGGGAGAACTCGACGGTCACCCCTCTCGCCTGCACCGCTGGAGGCGTGTCCTGCACGGGCGTCACCCCTTCTACCGGCGCCGTCGGCGGAGCCGTGGTGAGCCAAACCAGAGCAATCGTTTGCAGTGGAGTATAGGAAGCTCTGCGAGAGGTGTAAAGGGACGGCGCCCCGAATGTGCACAACCGATTGCGGCCTGCGAGCCGCAATCCCGGGTACTCATCTCGCTCCCGCGGGCGGCGCCGTCGAGTCACGTGCGACGAGCTCGGGACGCAGGGAGACCGAGCGAGGCGGGCGGTCCTTGTTCGTCGTGAGCTCGAGCAGCAGCTCGGCCGCGGTGACCCCGATGTGGTACTGCGGCACCTGGACGCTGGTGAGCGAGGGCGCGAACCGGTCACAGAACGGGATGCCGTTGTAACCCACGACCGACACGTCCTCGGGGACCCGGATGCCGTGGCGCTTGAAGACGTCGTAGCCGCCCAGCGCGATCAGGTCGTTGCCGCACACGACGGCGGTGAACGCGACGCCACGGGCGAGCAGCTCCTCGAAGGCTTCGACGCTGCGTTCCTCCTGGAAGCTCTCGGCGAAGCAGATGCTTCGGTCGTCCACCTCCAGGCCCTCGCCGTGCATGCTGGAGACAAAGGCCTGATGGCGATGAAGACCGGTGGACAGGGTGCGAGGACCGCCGACATAGGCGATCCTGCGATGCCCGAGCGAGGCGAGGTGGCTGACGGCGAGTCCGACGCCGATGTAGTCGTCGGAGGTCACCGCGGACACCGACGGGCGCTCGCTCGCCCGGTTGACGAGCACGACCGGCATCCCGGTGCCCATCACGTCGTCGAGGAGCGGGTAGTCCCGACGTGCGGTGGCGAGAATGAGGCCGTCGACGTGCTGGGCGAGCATGTTCCCCAGCAGCTCGCCCTCCTTGTCCACGTCGTTGTCCGTGTTCGTGATCAGCAGGGTCCAGCCGGCCTCGCGCAACCGGTCCTCGATGCCCCTGACGATCGGCGGGAAGAGCGGGTTGGTGAGATCGGGGATCAGCATGCCGACCGTGGACGTGCTCCCGATCTTCAGTCCGCGGGCGAGGGGGTTCGGCTGGTAGCCGAGCTTCCGCGCGGCGTCGAGGACTCGACTCACCGTCGCAGGGCTCACCTTGCCCCGCGCCTCGGGGTTCAGTGCCCGCGACACCGTCGAGGGGTGGACGGACGCGAGGCCGGCGACGTCGATGATCGTCGGCTTGCCGCTTCGCCATCCCGTCGCCATCGAGCTGAGCATAGGCACCCGCCACCGCCTGTGCAACGCTCATCATCCAAACGTTTGCTCTCGCGTTGCGCCGCACCGGCGATCTCTCGACGCGGTGCATGCTTCCCCACAGTGCCTTGCCTACGCGCAGATGGCGGGCACACGCGCCTCTGAGGCGTTGACAGCACGCAGGAGGCGGCCCTAGCGTGTGCTGCACTCGTCGTGCAGACGTTTGCACACCCACGGGAGGCTCGATGCGTGCCGCGCCCACTCGCCTGGAGACCGACGTCCTGGTGGTCGGTGGCGGCGTGGCCGGGTGCCTTGCCGCGCTCGAGGCCCGCGAGGCCGGCGCCCGCGTCCTCGTGGTCGACAAGGCCCGCTTCCTCGAACGGGCCGGCAGCGTCGGGGGTGGCGTCGACCAGTACCTGACTCCCATGAACTCGGGCCCGGAGTGGGACACGCCGGAGTACCTGCTCATGCACATCCCCGAGCTGACCGACGGCCTGGTCGACATCGACGTCGCCGAGCGCGTGGTGCACGAGATGCCTCGCATCCTGCGCAAGCTCGAGGGCATCGGCATCGACTTCCGTGACCCCGACACCGGGGAGTACCTCCGCACCCGGGCCTTCGGCCTGCCCGGCGAGTACCACCTGAACTTCGACGGCAAGCGGTTCAAGTACAAGATCGGCCGGCACGTGATGGGGTCGGGCGTCACGTTCCTCCCACGGACGATGGTCACCGACGTCCTCGTCGACCAGTCCACGGGAACGGTCTGCGCTGCGGTCGCCTTTCACATCCGCGACGACGAGTGGTACGTCATCGGAGCCCGATCCGTCGTCGTGGCCACGGGTGACGTCAACCGCATCTCGCGCAACGCGTCGGGCATGCCCTTCGACAGCTGGCACTACCCGTACAACACCGGCGACGGCCACGCCATGGGCTTTCGCGCGGGCGCGGACCTGACCAACATGGAGTTCGTCGAGGCGACTCTCACGCCCAAGGGATTCTCCACCCAGGGCACCAACTCGTACGCGGGCCTCGGCGCCCACTTCGTCAACCGGCACGGCGAGCGTTTCATGTTCAAGTACGACCCGAAGGGCGAGAAGGCTCGCCGGACGGCGCTGGTGGACGGGGTGATCCAGGAGGTGCTCCTCGGCAACGAGCCGCTCAGCGTCGATCTCCGACATCTGCCCGACGAGGTGCTCGACCATTTCGTGCGGACGCTCGGCGTCGACCGCCATACGCTGCCCGGCTACTTCGCACAGCGGCAGGTCGACATCCGCACCGATCCGATCCCCCTGTCGATCTCGGAGCTGTCCATCCGCCGAGGCGGCGTCTACTTCCGCGGAAGTGGACTGATGGTCGACACGGGTGGGGAGACCAACGTCGGGTCGTTCTTCGCCGCCGGCGACTGCTCGATCGTCAGCGGTGGGATCGCGGGTGCGGCCGCGATGGGCGCCGTCGCGGGGAGGGCTGCCGCCAGGAAGGCCGCCACGATCGGCGACCTTCCGCCCCCACCGGAGGACGCGGTGTCGGCAGCCGCGGAGCGACTGCACGCGCCTCTGGGCCGGGGGACGGGGACACGCTGGCGAGAGTTCGAGGACCGCGTCAGGCAGACCGTCACCGACTACGTCGGCGTCCGCAGGACGGACCGCGGACTGCGCAAGGCACTCGCGGTGTTCGCCGAGCTGCGCGCTCTGGAGGACCATCTCGCGGCCGGCGAGCGGCACGAGCTCATGCGTGTCCACGAGGCGAAGAACATCCGACTCGCCGTCGAGCTGATGGCGATCGCCGCGCTCGAGCGACGCGAGTCCCGTTCCGCGGCGGCGCACCGGCGCCTCGACTTCCCCGACACCGACGACGAGCGGTGGCGCAAGCTGCTCGTGCTCAGCCGTGACGATCGAGGGGAGGCCGTCCTGCGCCACCAGGCGGCGCAGGTCGAGATGACGAGCGGAGGGAGACCATGACGGAACAGGGGACGGACACGGAACCGCACAACCCGATCCGCATCGACCCGGTGGCATGCATCCGCTGCATGATCTGCGACTACGTCTGCCCCGGGGACATCATCCACAAGAAGCCGAGGAACCGTGACCTCCCGGTCGTCAAGTTCCCCGACGAGTGCTGGTACTGCGGCCTGTGCGAGCAGGCCTGCCCGACCGACGCGATCACGATCGTCTTCCCCGAGCACATGCTTCGCTGCGAGACCCCGGTGCACAGCCTTCTCGGGGTGACCGACGAGGAGGAACCACCCGCGTAGTACCCGCTGAGGAAAGTCACCGTCGCCTTTCCGGAAGGAAGACGCGCCCGTGTTGGACGCCGCCCTGGACGGCCTGCTGGCCCTCCTGACCCCGCAGTCGCTGCTGTTCATGGCGATCGGGGTCGCGTTCGGCATCGTGATCGGTTTCCTGCCCGGTGTCGGTGGTGTGGTGGCGATGGCCCTGCTCCTGCCCTTCATCTTCGGCAGGGATCCCGCGGCCGCCATGGCGCTGCTGCTCGGAGCACACGTCGCGACGATCTACAACGACGCGATCACCGGCATCCTCTTCGGCGTCCCCGGATCGGCCAAGGGTGTGGCCCTGTGCTTCGACGGGTATCCCATGACCCAGCGCGGCGGCGCCGCCCGCGCGCTCGGCATCACGGCGATGTCCTCGCTCCTCGGCGGCCTCGTCGGCGTGGCGTTCCTCATCGCCATCCTCCCCGTCGTCCGCGCCCTGATGCTGGCCCTCGGTCCTCCCGAGTACTTCATCATGGGTCTCTGGGGCCTGTCGGTCATCGCGCTGTTCAGCAAGGGCTCGGTCTTCAAGGGCCTAGCGGCGGGCGGACTCGGCCTGCTCCTCGCGACCGTCGGTGAAGACCCCGTCAGCTCGACGCAACGCTTCACCTTCGGCAGCCTGTACCTGGCCGACGGCGTCGACTTCGCCGTGGCCGCCATCGGCCTCTTCGCCGTGTCGCAGATGATCTCCCTCTACGTCAAGGGCGGCACCATCGTCACGCGTCGTCCGTCGAGCGACCAGCGGAGCACGGTGTGGCACGGCGTGCGCGACGTGTTCCGGCACAAGCGCGTGCTCGTGCAGTCGAGCGCGCTCGGCGTCTTCATCGGCGCGCTGCCCGGTGTCGGCGCGGCCGTCGGCGGCATCGCGGCGTACGGCCAGGTCGCGCGCTCGTCTCGCGACTCGTCCCAGTTCGGCAAGGGCGACGTCCGCGGCATCGTCGCGCCGGCGGCCACCCTGGGCGCGAACGAAGGCGGCGGGCTGCTCCCGACGCTCGGCTTCGGGATCCCCGGCGGCGAGAGCGGGGCCATCCTGCTCTCCGCACTCCTGGTGATCGGCGTCGCTCCGGGCCCCGAGCTGCTGACGTCGGGCCTCGACCTGGTCTTCTCGATGATCTGGGTGATCGTCCTCGCCAACCTCCTGACGACCGGGGCCGGCCTGTTCACGGCGCCAATCTTCGCGCGGATGACGACGGTGCCCGGCAGCCGCCTCGTACCGCTGATCCTCGCCGTCTGCTTCACCGGCGTCTACGCGATCAACCAGCGCGTCGAGGACGTCGTGCTGTGCGCACTCCTCGGCGTCGTGGGCTACTTCCTCAAGAAGTACCGGTACCCGCTGGCCGGCGTGGCGATCGGCCTCGTCCTCGGACCGATCCTCGAACGCTATCTCCATGTCTCGGTCTCGTTGTACGGCTCGCTCTTCTGGCTCGAGCGCCCGGTCTCGCTTCTCCTCCTGATCTTCGTGATCGGCACGGTCGTCGCGTCACCCGCGCGGGCCGCCTGGGCGACGTGGCGGCGACGACGCACCGGTGGCGGCGACGGGTCGGACGTCGACGCGGAGTCCGTGAGGGGCGCACCCCGATGACGACACGAGTGCGAGAGAACGTGGCGGCGACCGCGATGACGCTGGTGTTCGTCGCCGTGCTCCTCGTGAGCCTCGGCTACGGTTCGCAGGCGCGACTCATCCCGTCGACCGTCGCCGTGGCGTCGATCGTGCTGATGCTGATCCAGCTCGTGGTGCAGAACCTGCCGGGGCGCGGCGCCCAGCTCAGTGGCCGCAGCTACCTGGGCGTCGACGAGGACGACTCCCCCGTCCCCGTCCCCGTCCCCGTCCCCGAGGCCGACGCCGACGCCGACGCGACGGACGAGCCCGAACTGGAGCACGAGCCGGGTGGCTCGATCGCCGGTGGAATAGCGGTGGTCGCGTCGTTCGTGGTGGGCATCGTGCTCGTCGGGATCCTCCCGGCGGTGCTGCTCTTCGTCTTCGGCTACGTCCTGCGCGTCGGCAGGTCACGGCTGCTGCCGGCCGCGGCGTACGCCGTCGGCACCTGGGGAGTGCTCTACGTGCTGTTCGTGCTCTTCCTCCGTCTCCCCATGTACGGCGGAATCGTCGGTATCTGGATCCCCTATGTGTCGGGATGACATCACGGCGACGTCCAAGTCCACCGTCAACGAACACCGGAATGGAGCAGGGTCATGAGGCGACGACCACACGTTCGAGGCCTGGCCCTGATGTTCGCCGTGTGCCTGGCACTCGTCGCGTGCGCGAACCAGGGTGCAGGCGGGCCCGACCGCGACACGGGCTTCAAGGGAAAGCGGATCACGCTGATCATCCCCAACCAGCCCGGGCAGTCGATGGACTCGTACGGACGGATGATCGCCCCGTACCTCAACACCTGCCTGGGATCGTCGCGCATCGACGTGCGGAACCTGACCGGTGCGGGCGGGGTCCGCGGCACCAACCAGCTGTGGCGCAGCAAGGCCGACGGGCTCACGATCGCGTTCGCGAGCGTGCCGTCGATCATCCTGTCCGACCTCGCCGAGAGCGAGGGCGTGACGTTCGAGGCGAAGCGGTTCACCTACCTCGGGCGCGTGTCGACCGAGCCGCGGGTGCTCGCCGTCGGCGGCAAGTCCTCACTCGGGTCCGTCGACGACCTCCGCGGCCTCGACAGACCGTTCGTGTTCCCGTCACAGGGGACCGACGAGGACTTCTTCACGATGGCCGTGCTCGCTGACTCCCTCGGCTTCCCGCTTAAGATCGTGACCGGATTCCAGGGCAACGGCGACACGGCACTGGCCGTCGTCAGCGGCAAGGCCGACGGGCAGATCACCGCGCTATCCGACGCCCAGCCGATGATCGAGGCGGGCGACAAGAAGCCGATACTCATGGTGGGATCCGAACGGGCCGAGGGCTATCCGGACACCCCGACCGCCACGGAGACGGTCACCGGAGACGGCAAGGGCCCGGTCGAGGCGATCGTGTCGATGCTCGAGATGCACAGGAGCTTCTTCGCTCCGCCGGACATGGACGAGACCGCCACCACGAAGCTCCGTGAGGCGGTGGCGTGCGCACTCGCCAAGCCCGAGCTGCGCGACGAGGCCAAGACGGCCAAGCTGCCGCTGGCACCCCTCGACGGAGGCGAGGTACAGGAGAAGGTGGGTTCGGTCTACGCCGAGAACGCGTCGCTCGCGCCGATCCTGAAGAATGCGCTCGAATCGATCCAGTGAGCCGGCATCGCCGGGAGGAAGGGACGTACATGTCGACATCCGTCGTGGCGATACTCGGGACGCGCTACGCCGACCTCTCCGTCGAGGAGGAGGCGTTCGCGCCGCTCGGCGTCCGGCTGGTGTCGGGTGACGGCGCGAGCGCAGCGCGCATCGTCGAGACGGCGGGTGACGCCGACGTCGTCCTCGTCGGCTCCCGGCCCCGACTCGACGCAGAGGTGCTCGAACGGTTGCGCTGTCGCGCCATCGTGCGTTGCGGCATCGGCGTCGAGAACATCGACCTGCCCGCCGCGCGACGACTCGGCATGACCGTCGCGCGGGTCGCCGACTACGGCACCGAGGCGGTCGCCTTCCACGCGGTGTCGATGGCCGGCGCGTGCCTGCGCCGTCTCGCGGAGGCCGACCGCACGGTACGCGACGGCGGCTGGGGGGTCGCGGGACTACGCCCCCTCCACCTGCCGAGCGCCATGACCGCCGGAGTCATCGGCTACGGGCGCATCGGCAGGCAGACCGCACGCAACCTCGCCGGTCTCGGCTTCCGCGTCGTCGCGCACGACGAGTTCGTCCAGGTCGACGACGCGGACGGCGTCACCCCGGCCGGACTCGGCGAGCTGCTCGAGACCAGCGACGTCGTGAGCCTGCACGTGCCGGGCGATCCCGGTGGTCGCCCGCTGCTCGGCACCGCCGAGATCGCGCGCATGAAGCCAGGCTCTGTCCTGGTGAACACCGCCCGCGGCACGCTCGTCGACACCGCAGCCCTGGTCGCCGGGCTCGCGGCGGGGCGGCCGGCGTCGGCGGCGTTGGACGTCTACCCCACCGAGCCTCCCGGCCTCGACGAGTTCGCCGACGTGGGTGACCGGGTGCTGCTGTCGCCGCACATGGCCTGGTATACCGAGGAGTCCGAGCTCGACCTGCGCAGGAAGTCCGCTCGCGAGGCGGTGCGGCTGCTCCGTGGCGAGGCCCCTGCCGACCCGGTCCAGGAGGCGGTGGACTCATGAGCGCAGGAGCTGACGAGCGAGCCGGAGGTAGGGGCCGCGACATGACCGTGACCGGAATCGACGTTACCGCGGCACCTGCCGGAGGCGAGGGAGGAAGCGGGCGCGTGGAGGCACCGAACGCGCACGACCTGTCGCGGCTGACGAGTCCCGAGGCCGACGAGGTGACGCGCGACAACGGCATCGCGGTCATCCCACTCGGCAGCGTCGAGCAGCACGGCCCGCACCTGCCGAACGGCACAGACACGATCGCGGCCGAGCTGGTGGCCAGGGCCGTGGCGGCACGCCTCGGTGCGCTGTACGTCCCGTTCGCCCCGTACGGCGTCACCCCGATCCACGCGGGGTGGCCGGGCACGATCAGCCTCCGGCGCGAGACGTTCGAGGCGCTGCTGACCGACGTCTGCACCGAGCTGACCGGGCTCGGGACGAGGGCCTTCGTCCTCGTCAACTGGCACGAGGGCAACATCGCGTCCATGGACGCCGTCGCCACGAAGGTCCAGGCGGAGCTCGGCGCGACGTTCGTCTCCGCGCAGGCCTGCTACGTCGCGCAACGGCTCTACCGCGAGCAGGGCGGCGAGCTCACCCACGGTGGCGGCATCGAGGCGCTCGCGGTCATGGCGCACGACGCGTCACTGGTCCGGCTCGACCGCGCCGGCGAGCCGCACCGCCCGCCGGGCGCGGCGGAACTCGACGAGATGCGCAGGTCGCGCGAGGTGTACGGCTACGTCACCGACGTAGGCGAGCTGACCGAGGAGGGCTGGTACGGCGAGCCGCACTGGGCGAAGCCGGATCTCGCGGCGGAGTTCGCCGACACTGTCGCCGACGGCGTCGTCGAGCTGGTCGAGTCGGTGCTGAAGGCCAGACAGCGTTCTGACGACACGGAAGGTTAGGGAGACCATGGAGGATCGGGTCAGGCTCGCGCCCGTCGGGCTGGGCCGCTGGGCGCGGGTGCTCGCGCGCGGCGCGCAGCGCGGCGACGTCGTCGAGCTGGTGAGCTGCTTCAGCCGCGACGAGGCGAGGCGCACGGCGTTCCAGGACGAGTTCGGCATCGCGCGCGGCGCGGCGTCGTACGAGGAGCTGCTCGGCGACCCCGAGGTCGAGGGCGTCATCGTCACCACCCCCAACGACACCCACCGCGACGTCATCGTGCAGGCGCTGGAGGCCGGCAAGGCCGTGTACACGGACAAGCCGATCGCGCACACGCTCGAGCACGCGAACGCGATCGCGGCGGCGGCGCGCGACGTCGGCGGGGTGTTCGCGGTCGGGCACAGCGCGCGCAGGCTGTCGGGGCACCGCGAGATGGCGCGCTGGGTCGCCGACGGACGCCTCGGCGACGTGTCGCTCGTCGAGGCGAACTTCTCCAACGAGCGCGGGCTCGAGTTGACCCCCGACACCTGGCGGTTCTTCGCGGCCAAGAGCCCCGGCGGTGCGTTCATCCAGCTGGGCGTCCACCACGCCGATACGTTGCAGGCCCTGCTCGGGCCCATCAGGACGGTCTCCGCGCACGTCCGGCGGCTCTTCACCAAGGCCGAGGTGCCCGACGCCGTCATGGCGATCTGCGAGTTCGAGAGCGGCGCGCTCGGCTACCTCGGCACCGGCTGGGCCTCGCCCGGCGTGTACCGGATGAGCGTCCTCGGCACCAAGGCCGCGCTCAACTACGACCTCGACTTCACCAAGTGGGACGAGTCGCACCTCGCCGACGACTGGTCGCGCCTGGAGGCGCAGTACTATGGGCAGTCGGAACGCGAGACGCTCGACCTGCCGCGTACCGACATGTTCCGGGAGCAGCTCGACGAGTTCGCGCTGGCGATCCGCGGGCAGGCCGAGGTCGAGGTCGGCGCGGACGAGGCGGTACGCGCGCTCGCCGTCGTCCACGCCGCGCTGCTGTCGTCGGAGCGCGCAGGCGCCGCCGTGCCGCTGGCCGAGGTCATCGAGGCCGCGGGGAAGGGCTGACGCGTGCCGGTCGTCACGGGCGACGCGGTGCGGTTCGCCGAACTGCCCGGCCGGCTGTCGGCCGACCCGCTGGCCGGCGACCTGCGCGATGCGGCGCACGACGCCTCGGCGAGCGTGCGTGTCGTCCGCATCGCGCCCGGATCCCCTCGCACGCCCCACCGCCACCCGCGCAGCGCCGAGGTGACCTGGATCGCGGAGGGAGAGGGGATCGCCTGGGAGGACGGCACCCGCACGCCGGTGGCGGCGGGCGACCTGATCCTGCTCCCCGCGGGCGTCCCGCACGCGACGCTGCCGGGACCGTCCGGCCTGGTGCTCGTGTGCTTCTTCCCCGACCCCGACCTCGCCACCAACACCGAGGAGCTCGACGCCCCGCTCCTGACCTGGACGCCGCCGCCCTGAGCCAGCGGCACCCCCGGGACCAGATCCGCCACGTCACATGGCACTACCGGGGGCGAAGTGGGGCATTCCCGTCATTCGGCCAGGTGGTGCCATGTGACGTGGGCGAAGTCTCGGGCCTGGGCTCGGGCTCGACCGCCGGCAGCCGGGGCTCGAGGCGGGCGCGGACGGCGGCGGCGACCGCGTCGGGCGACTGGGACGCGTCGACCACCAGGTAGCGCTCGGGCTCGCGGCCGGCGAGGTCGAGGAAGCTCCTGCGAACTCGCTCGTGGAAGTCGAGCGACTCCTGCTCGAGGCGGTCGGCCGCACCGCTCCGGCGGGCCGCCGCGACGTCGGGCGCGATGTCGAGGACCACCGTGAGGTCGGGGACGAGCCCGCTCGTCGCCCACTCCGAGAGGCGGCCGACGTCGTCCTCCGACAGCTCGCGTCCCGCGCCCTGGTACGCCCGCGAGGAGTCGGCGTACCTGTCGGACGCGACGACCGCGCCACGCGCCAGCGCCGGCTTCACGACCTCGGCGACGTGCTGCGCGCGGTCGGCGGCGTACAGCATCGCCTCCGCGCGCGCGTCGAGGTCGCCCGTCGCCGGGTCGAGCAGCAGCGCGCGCAGCTTGCCGCCGACGGCGGTGTTGCCCGGCTCCCGCGTGCTGACGACCTCGTGTCCGGCCGCGCGCAGCCAGTCGCCGAGCAGCGCCACCTGGGTCGACTTGCCCGACCCGTCGCCGCCCTCGAACGCGACGAAGACCCCGGTACGCGGCTCCGCCTCCGGAGCGGTCAGCTGCCCGCGGAACGCTCCGAGCAGGTCACGCCAGATCGGCACGCCGCGCCGGTCGTCCATCTGCCGGAACGACACGATGCCCATGCCGAACGCGAGCACCGCGGCCAGCAGGATCACCGCGTTGGAGCCGTCGAAGCGCAGCAGGAAGTCGAGCACCCGGATGTCGTGCGCGCCGATCGCGCCGGCGATCAGCGGCGCCAGCGCCAGCACCGCGATGAGGACGATGCGCACCATCGTCTGCAGGAAAGCGAACGTGCGCCCGCGCAGCCGATCGTCGACCTCGAGCCCGACGAGTGTGTAGCCGACGACCCAGGCCATGCCGGCGAACGCGCCGACGAGCAGGACGAAGATCACCGCGAGCACCAGCTCGTTGATGAGCGCGACGGCGACGAGCATCACGCCCGCACCGACGAGGCACAGGCCGAACAGCCGCCGCCTGCTGAACCCGCGCAGCAGCCGCGGCCCGACGAACATGCCCGTCGCGAGGCCCACGAACACCGTGCCGAACAGCACGCCGTACGCCGCGTCGCCGGCGTCCATGCGGCCGACGTACACCCGGCCGACGCCGATGACGGCACCGCCCGCGGCGAACGCGCCGAGCATGCCGATGACGAGCCCGCGGACGAGTCTCGTGCGGCCGACGTACGCCCAGCCCTCCGTGATCTGCCTGGCCACGCCCGGCTGCGTCTCGTGCTCGTGCCTGGTGCGCGGGATGTCCTTCATCCGGAAGACGGTGAAGGCCGCGAAGAGGAAGGTCGCCGCGTTGACGTACAGGGCGAGGTGGACGGGGTTGGTCTCGAAGAAGTCGTTCCAGGTGCGCCCGAGCAGGCTGCTCGCGGTCGCGAGGAAGGTGAAGATGGCCGCGGCGATGGGCGCGCTGCCGTAGGTGGTGACCAGGCTGAGCTGGTTGGCGGCCTCGAGGCGTTCGCGGGGCAGCAGGTTGGGGACCGTCGCCTCCTTGGCGGGGTTCCAGAAGATCGACGCGCACTCGGTGACGAGCGTCGCGACGAACAGCCACCACCAGGTGCCCACGATCGGGATCGACGCGTACATGGCGAACCGGACGATGTCGCTGACGACCATCAGCCTGCGCCGGTCGAACCTGTCGACCCACACGCCCGCGATCGGGCCGAGCACCAGGGCGGGCAGCATGCGCAGGATGAGCACGCCGCCGACGGCGAAGTTGGCGAGCATGTAGTTCTCGCCGCCGTACGACGCGGCGAGCGCCGTGGTCGCGAGGAACCCCAGCCAGTCGCCGAGGCTGGAGAAGCCCAGCGACACCCACAGTCGGCGGAACGACGTGAACCTGAGCAGGCCGCGCAGGTCGTGGGACGCCACGACGGCGCCCTGCACTCCCACGCTCTCGGTCACGCCTTCAGGGTATAGACGCCGGCCTGGAGTGCTCTGCAACCCCGCCGCGGGCGTGACCGCACCGTGACGTGACCGGACCCTCGCGCGCAGTGCCCCGTCCGCGCCTAGGCCCCTCCCTGCTGATCACGTCAACGTGATCAGCAGGGACTTCACCTCGTGCAGGGACGAGGTGAAGTCCACGTTCGCGACGTTAACGTGATCGACAGGGACGCCGCCGCGCCCTCGTTGTAGTAGTCGGCGATCTCGTCCCTCATGGATCCACCCTGTCGTACCGTCCCGAGGGGGCGCGACCGGTTACTCCGTGGAACGGCGCCGGTGGCGCGAATGCCCTCCGGTCCACCCGGCGCGCGGTCGGCGCGGATCGCCCCTACCATGATCGGCATCGGGGGCAGCAGCCAGGTGAAGGAGCACTCCTACCGTGAACCGGAACGTTCTCGCCGTCGCGGGCATCGCGACGGTAGCCATGACCCTGGCAGCAGCGTGCGCGCCCGGGTCGAACTCCGAGCAGCCGTCCAAGAAGCCCACGTCCGCGGTGTCGACCGACGTCGCCAAGGCCGGCAAGGTCACCCTGAACGTGTGGGACCAGGAGGTCCGCGGCGGGCAGCACGAGGCCGTGGAGCAGCTCAACAAGGAGTTCCAGGAGAAGTACCCGAACGTCACCATCAAGCGCACGTCGAAGTCGTTCGAAGACCTCAAGACCACCCTGAAGCTCGCGCTCAACGGCGAGAACCCGCCCGACGTCGTGCAGGCGAACCAGGGCTACCCCGACATGGGTGCGTTCGTCGAGGCCGGCATGCTGACGTCGCTGAAGCCGTACGCCGACGTGTACAAGTGGAACGACAGGTACTCCAAGACGCTGCTCAACCTGAACAGCTTCACCGACGACGGCAAGACGTTCGGCCAGGGCAACCTGTACGGCGTCAGCCAGACCGGTGAGATCGTCGGCATCTTCTACAGCAAGAAGAAGCTCGCCAAGCTCGGCGTGTCCGAGCCGAAGACCTGGGGCGAGTTCACCAAGCAGCTCGGCACGGCGAAGAGCAAGGGCGAGACGCCGATCGTGTTCGGCAACAAGGACCAGTTCCCCGCGATCCACACCTTCGGCGTGCTGCAGAACCGGAACAACCCCCAGCAGGAGATTGTCGACACGATCTTCAGTCGCGACGGCAAGACGTGGGACACCCCGGGCAACGAGAAGGCCGCGGCCACCCTGCAGGACTGGGTGAAGAAGGGCTACGTCAGCAAGGGTGCCAACGGTCTCGGTTACGACCAGGCGGGTGCCGACTTCGCCAAGGGCGAGGGCGTCTTCCTGATGACCGGCACCTGGCTCTACGCCGACCTCGCGAAGACGATGAAGAAGGATCTCGGCTTCATCGCCCCGCCCCCGGTCAAGGCCGGCGAGCCCGCGTACACGACCGGCGGCCAGGGCCTGTCCTGGTCGGTCACGTCGAAGTCCAAGAACCAGGACGTGGCGGCCGCGTACCTCGACTTCATCACCAACCCGCACGCCGCGGACGTGATCACCGAGTCCGGCGGGCTGCCGGCGATCGCGCCGGAGTCGGCGAAGCCCGAGGCGGGCACCGCGCTCGAGCAGATCTTCGCCGACTGGAAGACGCTCAACGAGACCGACAGCCTGGTGCCGTACCTCGACTACACGACGCCGGACTTCTACGACACGCTCTCGGTGCAGCTGCAGCGCCTCATCGGCGAGAAGGCGACACCGAAGCAGTGCGTCGCGGCCGTCCAGAAGGACTACGCGTCGTTCCAGGAAGGCAAGTAGCGACAAGTCGCCGACGACGGACATACGGCGCATCTCGGCCGTACGATGCCCTGAGCGTGATGATCCGGTCACGCTCAGGGCGTCGGGCCGGGGCGGTGTGGGGGCTGTCCCGGCGAGGCGGCAGTATTAGCCCCGCGCCAGGCGCGGTACGTCCGTTATCCCCTCGCGTCGCAGCGTCCGCCCGATGACGGCGGAGGACTCGCGGCGTCTCGTCACCTGCTGAGCACGGGGTGACGACGACTCGCCGCGAGTCTGAGAACGACCATGCCAGAGGAGTCACCGTGCACCGGAGGGTCCGTCCCGGTAGGCGACCACGCACCCGCCGCCTCGTGGCCGCCGTGGCCGCGCTGACCGCGGTCGCCGTCGGCGCCTCGTGCACTCCCGGGTCGCCCACCCAGGGCAGCGAGACCCCCCGCCAGCCGCGCTCGGCGGTGTCGACGGACCCGTCCAAGGCCGGCAAGGTCACGCTCACGGTCTGGGACCAGGAGGTCCGCGGCAGCCAGAACGTCGCGATGACCAACCTCAACAACGAGTTCATGAAGAAGTACCCGAACATCACGATCAAGCGCGTGGCGAAGTCGTTCACCGACCTCAAGACCACGCTGAAGCTCGCGCTCTCCGACGACAACCCGCCCGACGTCGTGCAGGCCAACCAGGGCTACCCCGACATGGGCACGTTCGTCGACGCCGGCATGCTGCAGCGCCTCGACCCGTACGCCAATGCGTACGGCTGGCGCAAGCGCTACTCCAAGACCCTCCTCGACCTCAACAGCTTCACGCCGAACGGCAAGCAGTTCGGCCAGGGCTACCTGTACGGGATCAGCCAGACCGGCGAGATCGTCGGCGTCTACTACAACAAGAAGAAGCTCGCCGCGCTCGGCCTGGCGCAGCCGAAGACGTGGGGCGAGTTCACCAAGCAGCTCGCCACCATCAAGTCCAAGGGCGAGCTGCCGATCATGTTCGGCAACAAGGATGCGTTCCCCGCGATCCACACGTACGGCATGATCCAGAACCGCACCAACCCGCAGCAGGAGATCGTCGACACCGTCTTCACCCGGCCGGGCAAGAAGTGGGACACCACCGGCAACGAGAACGCCGCGGCCACGATGCAGGACTGGGTCGAGAAGGGCTACTTCAGCGAGGGCGCGAACGGCCTCGGCTACGACCAGGCCGCGGCCGACTTCGCCAACGGCAAGGGCGTCTTCCTGATGACCGGTACCTGGCTCTACGCCGACCTCGCGAAGACGATGAAGAAGGACCTCGGCTTCATGCCGCCGCCGCCGGTGAAGGCGGGCGGCGTCCCGTACGCCACCGGTGGGCAGGGCCTGTCGTGGTCGATCACCTCGCGGTCGGAGCACTCCGACGTGGCGGGGGCGTACCTCGACTTCATCACCAGCCCGCACGCGGCCGACGTCGTGACGAAGGCGGGCGGCCTACCGGCGATCGCGCCCGAGTCCGCCAAGCCGGAGGCCGGCACGGCGCTGGCGCAGATCTTCACCGAGTGGACGCGGCTGAACGACGCCAACGGGCTCGTGCCGTACCTCGACTACACCACGCCGAACTTCTACGACACGCTCTCGGTGCAGCTGCAGCGCCTCATCGGCGAGAAGGCCACACCGCAGCAGTGCATCGGCGAGATGCAGAAGGACTACGGCGATTTCCAGGCCCACAAGTAGGAGCCGGCCCAGGTGACCCATCCGCGGCGGAGCGCGACCCACACCGCCGAACCCCCGGGTGAGCCGCGCCGTATCGGCTACCTGTACCTCATCCCCGCGCTGCTGGTGTACGGCGGGTTCATGCTGTTCCCGCTCGGCCACAGCTTCTGGATCTCGCTGTTCGACTGGAACGGCCAGACCCTCGCGACCTGGGTCGGCGTCGGCAACTACGTCGACCTCGTCACCGACGGAGAGCTGCTCGCGTCGTTCCGGCACGCGCTCACCCTCATCGTCTTCTACTCCGTGCTGCCCATCGTGCTCGCCCTCGGCCTCACCGCCACGATGTCGCGCGCCCGCGTACGCGGCCTCACCTTCTTCCGCACCGCGCTGTTCCTGCCGCAGGTGATCGCCATGGTCGTCGTCGCGACGGCGTGGAGCGCGATCTACGCGCCCGACGGCGTGCTCAACGTCGTTCTGCGCGCGTTCGGCCTCGACGTCCTCACCAGGGCCTGGCTCGGCGACTTCACCTGGGCGCTGCCGGCGGTCGGACTCATCGGCACCTGGTTCGAGATCGGCCTCGCCGTCGTCCTGTTCATGGCCGGCGTCCAGCGCATTCCCGTCGAGCTGTACGAGGCGGCGCGCCTCGACGGCGCCGGATCCATCCGGGAGTTCTTCGCCATCACCCTGCCGTCGCTGCGCGGCGAGATCAGCGTCGCGCTGACACTCACCATCGTCGCCGCACTGCGGACGTTCGACCTCGTCTACGTCGCCACCAACGGGGGGCCGGCGAGGGAGACGAGCGTGCCCGCATTCGAGGTCTACCACCGGGCGTTCGAGACCAACGAGGTCGGCTCGGCCTGCGCGATCGGCGTCACACTCGCGCTCGTCATCCTGGTGCTGACCGTCCTGGTCAACCGACTCGCGGAACGAGAGAGCTAGCGCCGTGCAGACGTCCCGGATCGAGCAGCTGGCGACGTACGTCATCCTCGTGCTGTTCACCGTGATTGCACTGTTCCCGCTCGTCGGCATCGCGTTGTCGGCGGTGGCTCCGCCCGAGGACGCCATCGGCGGGTTCAGCATCCCGAGCGGGATACACCTGCAGAACTTCGCCGAGGCCTGGGTGCGCGGCAACTTCTCCCGCTACCTGGCGAACAGCCTGTTCGTCGGCCTCACCGTCGTCGCGGTCACCGCGGTGCTCGCCACGATGGCGGGATACGCGTTCGGCACGATGCGCTTCCGGTTCGCGACGCCGCTGTTCTACCTGTTCCTGCTCGGCCTGATGGTGCCGCAGGAGGCGATCGTCGTCCCGCTGTTCTACGACCTGCGCGACCTCGGCCTCACCGACACCTACTGGGCGCTGATCCTGCCCCAGATCGCCCAGTCCCTGTCGTTCGGCACGTTCTGGATGCGCACGTACTTCCGCAGCTCCCCACGCGCGCTCATCGAGGCCGCGCGGCTCGACGGTGCGTCGAGCTGGACGACCCTGTGGCGCATCCTGCTGCCGATGGGGCGCCCGGCTCTCACCACGATGGTCGTGCTCGTCTTCATGTGGACGTGGAACGAGTTCTTCCTCGCCCTGGTGATGGTGCCGAGCAACGAGGACCTACGCACCGCGCCGCTCGGCCTGGCGTTCTTCCAGGGTCAGCACTCCTCCGACTTCGCGCTGCTCGCGGCGGCCTCGGTGATCGTCGCCGCGCCCGTCGTGATCGCGTACATCGTGCTGCAGCGGCGCTTCATCGCCGGCATGCTCTCCGGCGCGATCCGCGAGTAGCCCACACCGTCCGCACACCGGACGGGTGCGCACGCGGTACGACAGGGCGGCGACGCCGAGCCCGATGCCCCACACGAGGTACGCCGGCTCGGCGACCCAGCCGAACCACGCGGGGAGCCCCGCCATCTCGAGGCCACCCTCCGCGACCATCTGCACCACACCGGTGCCGAAGTAGGTGGTGAGGGCACCGGACACCAGGAGCGCGGGGACGAGCGACAGCAGCCGCGGCACGCGCCGCCCGCCGAGCACCGGCAACCGGCGCGGCAGCACCTGACCGAACCCGTGCACCAGCGCGACGGGCAGCAGCGTCCCCGCCAGCGCGATGCAGACGAGGAACGCGACGACCGATGCCCCGCCCGTGGCGAACCCGTCAGGGACGCTGCGCATGCCCACCGCGTACTGCGCCGCAAACCGTGTCACGCACCCCGCGACGGCCGCGTACGCCGCGACCACGGCCCACCACGGCGCCGCGACGGCCACCCGCGACCCGCGCGGCACGCCCGGCACCCACCGCGTCCTGCCGCACCGCACGCATGCACCGCGCACCTCTCGCAGGTCGGCGCGCGTCACGACCGCGACGAGCACGGCGCCGACCAGACAGGCCCCGCGGCTCGCGAACGCCCCCGGATGCACGGCCAGGATGCCGGGGAACAGCAGACCCACCACGTCGAGCAGCAGCAGGACCGGCGCCACCGTCAACCCCACCGTGGTCACCGCGCCGGCGACCACACGGACCCACCCGAGCCCGCGGGACGTCGACCGCGCGAACGATGCCGCACCCAGCCCCAACGCCAAGGCACAGAGCGCGACCACGCCCCAGTCCGAGAACACCATGAGGTCGTCCCCCACCGGAGGCAGCTGCGGCCGGTGCCCGAGCGCCCAGTACGTGCGCAGCCCTCCGTACCCCAGCGCCCACACCACGAGCGCCGCCCGCGCCCACCGTCCTGTCATCACCGCCTCCTCCACGCGCCCACCGCGGACGCGTCCATGACGACTCTCCAGGACGGGCGCACACGCGACCTCCCTCGCACGACCGACCTCCTGTCGGCCGATCGACCGACCCACCACCGGCCGGTTACGTTCGTACCGTGACATGGGAGCCCACCGCGGCAGGGGTGCTGCGCCTGCCCTCCGGCCGGCTCGTCCGTGGCCGCACCCTGCGCCGGCCGCTCCCCGCCGGCCCGCAGCCCGCCTTCGCGCTCTACCTGTCAGGCCGCCGGCCGCCGCCCGTCGCCTGGGAGAGCCGATGGCTACGCTGGCCCGACTTCCGGCTCCCGTCCGACCGCCCGGCAGCCATCGCCGCCCTGCGCGAGACCTGGACCCGCGCCGAGACCGAACGCGTCGAGATCGCCTGCGGCGGCGGCCGCGGACGCACCGGCACCGCGCTGGCCTGCCTGGCCGTGCTCGACGGAGTACCCCACCACGAGGCCGTCGCCTACGTCCGCGAGCACTACGACCGGCACGCCGTCGAGACACCTTGGCAACGCCGCTTCGTCTCCCACTTTCAGGTGTCGCCGTAGTCATGGGTCGTTGGGTGTAGGTACGTCGGGCGGGTGAGGTCCAGGTGACGGTCCGTCTGGGGCTCGTACCGGCCGGGAGTATGTAATGTGATTCAGCCCCGACTGCTCAGGAGCGGAGATGCCGACAATCGATGCCAACCGGACCACGCTCTACTACGAGATCAGGGGGCGGGGCCGCCCGTCCTGCTGATCATGGGAGCGACGGGAGACGGCGGCCATTTCGACGCGCTCGCCGACCAGTTGGCCGATGAGTTCATGGTCGTCAGCTATGACCGGCGCGGCAACGGGCGTAGTTCCGTTCCCGACAATTGGCAGACGACATCGCCAGAGGAGCAGGCCGACGACGCGGCGGCCCTGTTGAACGCGCTCGGGACCGGTCCTGCGGCGGTCCTCGGTACGAGCGGTGGCGGGAACTTCGCGCTCTGTCTCATGATCCGTCACCCCGGATCGGTGCGCGGCGCAATCCTGCACGAGCCGGGGTTGTTTGCCTTGGTCGACAACATCGACGCGGTTCCAGCCCCGGTGAGGGCGTTGGTCCAGAAAGCGATGGAAGTCGGCGGGCCGCCCGCTGCGGTGGAGCAGTTCTGGTGCCACGTGGCCGGGGACGACGGCTGGGACCGGCTCGCACCTGCCCTTCGTGAGCGCCTGCGCGACACCGCCAGCACGTTGTTCGGGATCGAGCTGGGGACCTACGAGCTGTACATGCCCGACGGTGAGACGTTGGCCGCCATCGCCGTGCCGGTGCGCCTGATCGTCAGCGAGGACGGTCTTCCCGTCTTCGCGGAGATCGCCGGCCGTCTCGGCAAGCGTCTTGGCGTGGATGTCGCCACCGTCCCGGGCACGCACGCGACCTATCACGACCACCCTCACGAGCTCGCGGAGGCCATCCGCCCATTTCTCCGTGAGGTCAGTGGGCTGAGAGTCTAAGAGCGACTGGGGGCACGTTCGGACGAGCAGGATCACATGGTACGTGCTGAGCTTGTCATCTGGCCGGGATCTCAGATGCTCCGACATGGGTATCGAGCCATGCCTTGACCGGCGTCGCCGCGCGCCAGATCGAGCGGACCCTGTCGAGAACGTCGGGGGTGTGCATCCAGTCGGCCCTGTCGTTCTCCGCGATGACGGCGGCGCCCTTCCAGCGGAGGAGCTCCGCGCGGGGATGGTCGGCCGGGTATCCGCGTGGCACGTCTTTCGACGGTGACTCGATTCCGGGCGAGAGCGGGAGTGGCACCGCGGCAAGCGCCCTACGCAGTCGCGGAGACCTCGATGTAGTAGCCGATGCCGCCGACAGCTCGCGATTCGCTGGTCGCGCCGATCCACAGTTTGTAGGGAGACTTGTCCTTCGAGAACCGCACGTCACGATGTGGGCGGAACATCCTCAGCGGGCCGAACTCGTCCTCGAGTACGTCGAGCAGGGCTCGCATGGGGTCGCGGACGTTCTGTTCCCATTCGGTCTTGTTCGCGTCCCAGAACGCCTTCGAATTGTCCTTCTCCAGTTCCTCGAAGAACGAGAACAGTTCGGGTGGGAACCCTCGGCACCCGCTCATCTTCGGTTCCCTGCTGTAGTCCGGTTGTAGTCCAGAGCGACGTCGAGCCAGAAGGACAGGCGCGCCTCGGTGTCGATGGACTGCGCGGACACCGATATCCAGCCGGGCCCCATCGACCGGCCGGCTCCCATCTCGGCTTGTGTGGCGCCGGGATGTGCGGTCAGCTCGTCGTGCCGTTTGGCTGGAATGCGGACCAGTAGATCGCCCGTTTTCAACGCGCTGACGACCATCTTTTCGTTGACCATGAACGACCGTCCGCCGAACATCGCCACCTCGCGGGTCGATGGTTCGTCCGCGAGCAGGGTACGCAGGCGTTCGATCAGCTCGGATTGCGGTGTCGTCACCGTCATCACATCCTTACGCCTCTGTCGGCGGTCCGAACGAGAGGCGGTCGAACACCAGGACGCTCTCGACGATCTTGCCGTCGCGGACGGTGAAACACTCACCGGCGGGCGCGGTCGTGGTCGTGGCGGTCTGCGGGTAGTAGAACAGGGCGACGCGCTCTCGGTCCGCGAAGTCGGCGATATCCGCCACTCTCGTGAGCATGGGAGCGAAGCCTGCGATGTATTCGCGGTAGGCATCCTTGCCGGTAAGGTCCTCACCCGGGGCACGACAGGTGACGTCAACCGCAACCAGA
Organism: Streptosporangiales bacterium; assembly: GCA_009379955.1. Taxonomy (NCBI): domain Bacteria; kingdom Bacillati; phylum Actinomycetota; class Actinomycetes; order Streptosporangiales; species Streptosporangiales bacterium. The sequence continues at coordinate 48,648 of WHST01000013.1, forward strand.
GCCATGGCCCCGTCGATGTCACCGCTCGTCCATGCCCGGTGGTATTCCTGAACGATCGCGCGCGTGGAGGTCTGTGTCATGGCGTACTCCTTTGACTTGGGGCTCAGGCTCACCCGTCGACCGGGTGCCAGGGGTCCGGGCCGGGGTCTCCACCGGAGGCGGCGATCCGCAACCGGGGCACGAAGTGCTCCCAACCGTCCTTGTGGCCGGCCAGTGCGGTGTCGGGCAGGTTCGAGTGGATCAGTTCGACGCGCGTGCCGTGCTCGATCGCGGTCAGCCGGAACTCGACGGTCGAGGCTCCAGCCGGGAGGTCCGAGGTTCCCACGATGCCCCACGAAACGACCACGCGGGTGGGCGGTTCGACGTGCAGGTACTCGCCCCTGATCGCATACCCCGCGATATCGACGGCGAACCCTCCCCCTGGACGCGGGTCGAGGCTGGCGTGCTGGCCCATCCACGCGGTCATGCCGACGTCGGTGGTCAGATACTCGAACACCACCTCCGGCGGCGCATCGACCTCGATCGAGGTCTCGTACTCAGCCATGATCGTCTTTCTCGCGTGCTTCGATCGCGGTCTTGAGGGCCGAAAGCTTCGTCGGCCAGAAGTCGTCCAGATATGACCGCACCGCCGCCAGCCCGTCCGTGTTCACCACGAACAGATGCCGAGTGCCGTCCTTGGTGCGGCTCGCCAACTCCGCCGAGTGAAGGACGCCGAGGTGGTGAGAGGTCGTCTGCTGCGACAGGCCGACTTCTTCGGCGATCTGGCCTACGGTGCGCGGCCCGGTCCGCACCACGGCCAGGATCGCCCGACGGTTCGAGTCGGCCAGCGCCCGCAGCGCCAGGTCGAGATCGACAGCAGGTTCTGCGTTCACGACCGTCCTCTCGCTCAGTCTCAACGACAAGATCAGCCTAACACAAGTCAAGGTTTGTACTTACAGCGATGAGTGTAAGGCCTCGGCGGCGGCGGGCCGGAGAACAGTGGCCCTTGACCACCCCGGGGGCCCTGACCATGCTCTGATCACCGCAGCCTTGGAGCGGGGTGCCCTGATTCCCTTACGTGGCAAGGGGAATTCGCGCACAAGCCAGCATCGCAGACGAGCCAGGCAGCGAGGCAGCGGCCAACAAGAGGCAGCCCGTCAGCCCTTCTTAGAAGGCTTCTTGGCCGCCGCCTTCTTCGAGGTCTTCTTAGCCGCAGTCTTCTTGGCAGCCTTCTTCGCCGTCTTCTTCGCAGCCTTCTTCCGCGGCGCCGGCCCCTTGGCCCTCTTCTCCACGAGCAGGTCGTACGCCCGCTCCGCGGTGAGGGACTCGGGATCATCCCCCCGCGGGACGGTCACGTTGGTCTCGCCGTCGGTGATGTACGGACCGAACCGGCCGTCCTTGACCACCACGGGCTTGCCCGTGACGGGGTCGTTGCCGAACTCGCGCAGCGGCGGCGCCGCGGCGTTGCGGCCGCGCCGCTTCGGCTGGGCGAAGATCGCGAGGGCCTCGTCGAGGGTGACCGTGAAGAGCTTCTCCTCGCTGTCGAGTGAGCGCGAGTCGGTGCCCTTGCGCAGGTACGGGCCGTACCTGCCGTTGAGGGCCGTGATCTCGTCGCCCTCGGGCGTGGAGCCGACGACGCGGGGCAGCGAGAGCAGCCGCAGCGCGTCGTCGAGGGTCACGGTGTCGGGCGTCATCGAGCTCAGCAACGAGCCGGTGCGCGGCTTCTCCTTCGCGCCTTCGGGCAGCACCTCGGTGACGTACGGTCCGTACCGGCCGCTCTTGAGGACGATCTCGCGGCCGGTCTCAGGGTCGGTGCCCAGCTCGCGGCCGCCGTTGCCGGCGCTGATGAGCTCCTCGGCCTTCGCGGCGTCGAGCTCGTCGGGTGGCATCTCGTCGGGGATGTTGGAGCGCTGGCCATCGCGGTCGAGGTAGGCGCCGTAACGTCCGACGCGGACGACGATGTCGGTGCCCTCGACGGGGAACGAGCTGATCTCGCGCGCGTCGATGTCGCCGAGATCGGACACCATTTCCTTGAGGCCCTCGACGGTACCGGCGTCGTCGGCCTCGGCGTCACCGAAGTAGAACTTGGTGAGCCAGTCGACCATGCCGGCCTCGCCGCGCGAGATGTCGTCGAGCACGTCCTCCATCCGTGCGGTGAACGCGTAGTCGACGAGGTTGGCGAAGTGCTCCTCGAGCAGCCGCACCACCGCGAACGCGAGCCAGGTGGGCACAAGCGCGGTGCCCTTCTTGAAGACGTAGTCGCGCGCGAGGATCGTCGCGATGATCGAGGCGTACGTCGACGGCCGGCCGATCTCGCGTTCCTCGAGCTCGCGCACGAGGCTCGCCTCGGTGTAGCGCGCCGGCGGCTTGGTCTGGTGGCCCTCGGCGGCGAGCCCGACGGCCGTGAGCGGGTCGTTCTCCGCGACGTCGGGCAGCCGGCGCTCGCTGGAGTCGAGCTCGGCGTTCGGGTCGTCGGAGCCCTCGACGTACGCGCGCAGGAACCCGTGGAACGAGATGACCTTGCCGGACGCGGAGAACGTGCACCGCTCCCCCGCGCTGCTCGCGCCCTCGGCGCGCACGGACACCGACTGGCCGGTGGCGTCCTTCATCTGCGAGGCGACCGTGCGCTTCCACACCAGCTCGTAGAGGCGGAACTCGTCGCCGTGCAGACCGGTCTGCGCGGGCGTACGGAAGCTGTCGCCCGCGGGCCTGATCGCCTCGTGCGCCTCCTGCGCGTTCTTGACCTTGGACTGGTACCGGCGCGGCTGGTCGGGCACGTACTCCGAGCCGTACAGCTCGGCGGCCTGTGTGCGCGCCGCCGCGATCGCCTGCTCGGCGAGCGTGACGGAGTCGGTACGCATATAGGTGATGTAGCCGTTCTCGTACAGCCGCTGCGCCACCTGCATGGTGCGCGCCGGGCTGAAGCCGAGCTTGCGCGCCGCCTCCTGCTGCATGGTCGTGGTGCGGAACGGCGCGTACGGCGAGCGCCGGTACGGCTTGCGCTCGACCGACGCCACGTGGAAGCGGGCACCGGTCAGCCGCTCCGCGAGTGCACCCGCGGTCTGCTCGTCCAGATGGCGTACGCCGGCGGACTTGAGCTGCCCGCGGCTGTCGAAGTCGCGTCCCTGCGCGATGCGCTCACCGTCGACCGACGTGAGCGTCGCCTGGAAGGCGTGCAGATCCTCGTCCCTGCCGGTGTCGAACGTCGCCTGCAGATCCCAGTACGACGCGTCACGGAACGCGATGCGGTCGCGTTCGCGCTCGACGACCAGGCGGACGGCGACCGACTGCACGCGTCCGGCGGACAGTCGCGGCATGACCTTGCGCCACAGGACGGGCGAGACCTCGTAGCCGAACAGCCGGTCGAGGATGCGCCTGGTCTCCTGGGCGTCGACGAGTCCCTGGTGGATGTCGCGCGGGTTGTCGATGGCCTCGCGGATGGCGTCCCTGGTGATCTCGTGGAAGACCATCCGGCGCACCGGCACCTTGGGGTTGAGCACCTCGGACAGGTGCCACGCGATGGCCTCGCCCTCGCGGTCCTCGTCCGTCGCGAGGTAGAGCTCGTCGGCCGAGGCGAGCGCCTTCTTCAGGCGGGTGACCTGCTGCTTCTTCTGGCTGCTGACGACGTAGAGCGGCTCGAACGAGTCGTCGACGTTGACGCCGAGACGCGCCCACGCCTCCTTCTTGTACTTCGCCGGGATCTCGGCGGCCGTGTCGGGCAGGTCGCGGATGTGACCCACACTCGACTCGACGACGTAGCCCTTGCCGAGGTATCCCGCGATCGTCCGTGCTTTGGCTGGCGACTCCACGATGACCAGACGCCGGCCGGCGCCATTGGTCTGGCGCGAACTTGCCACTCTTTCTCCTGTTCTGTCTGCCGTCCCCCTCCGGCCACACGAGACGGTACCTCGGGCGCGTCGGTACTCGACGCACCGGGGCCCGGATTCCTGGCAACGTTTCGCGGACGGGGGTGTGTTCCATGATGACCCGGCGACAGGCGCGGAGCCCGCGAAATGGTCCGGATGGCGAGACGTGGTCGTCCCGCTACACGAGCGGAAGCCAGGGGGTGCCCGTCCAGCGTACTGCCTGGGCCGCGGCAGGTCCCGCCCGCTCCCGTTACTGTGGACGGCGGACGTGATCAGAGCCACGCGCCCCGGACGAGATGCGCGCCGTACCCGGACGGCCAAGACGACGCGCGGGGAGGATCGATGGCGCAGGCCGTCCAGATCGTCGGCGCACTGCTCGTGCTCTCCGGGTTCGTCCTGGCACAGCTCGACGTGCTCGACCAGCGCTCGTACACCTATCTCGTGCCCAACCTCGCCGGCTCGGCCGCGATGACCGTGACCGGCACGCTCTCCGGGGACTGGGGCTTCGTCTTCCTCGAGGGCGTCTGGGCGATCGTCTCGGTCGTCGGCATCGTGCAGCGACTGCGCGGAGTCGATCCGAGACGTACGGAGGACGGCTCGTGACTGTGCACCCCGCCGCCCTCCGCCGCTCCGCTCCTCACTCACTGACGGCGACCGCCGGACCTGTGGGTTGCGTTCTCGCTGCGATGCTCACTCTGGAGGACGGCTCGTGATTATTGCGCTCGAGTTCGTCGGCGCGCTCGGCATCCTCGTGCCCTTCGCGCTGTTCCAGCTGGGCAGGACGTCGCAGCACTCGCGGCTCTACCTCTGGCTGAACCTGTTCGGGTCGAGCCTGCTCACCATCGTGGCAGTACTCCACCACCAGTGGGGCTTCGTGATCCTGCAGGGCGTCTGGACCATCGTGACGACCTGGAGCATCCTCAGGCAGCTCAGGCGCCCCCGTCCGGGGTCGGAGGAGCGGTAGCCGGCTTCGGCGTGCGTCCCGCCTGCAGCGCGCGGTGCCGCTCGCCGATCTTGCCCTCGGCGACGAGCGTGCCGAGGACGTCCATGATCGCGCGGCAGCCGAGCTGCGCGGTCACGTCGCTGACGTCGTACGGCGGAGCGATCTCGACGACCTCCATGCCGCAGATCCCCTCCTTGGCGATCATCCGCAGTGCCTTGAGGGCCTCCCGCGGCAACAGCCCACCTGGCTCGGGCGAGCCGGTACCCGGCGCTATGCCGCCGTCGACCGAGTCGATGTCGAACGACAGGAACACCGCGTCTGCGTCCTCCCACGCGACCTCGAGCGCGATCTCGACGGCCTTCTCGATGCCGAGCTCCTCGATGTCGCCGATGGTCATGACGGTCGTGTCCTTCTCGCGGGCGGACGCGATGCCCGGGCGCGACCCGTACCAGCCGCCGATGCCCATCTGCACGAGGTTGCCCGGAGGGACGTTCGGGATGTTCGTCGCGTGGAACCAGTGGGTGGTGTGCATCCGCTCGTCCATGTCGGACTCCTGGATGTCGATGTGGCGGTCGAAGTGGATGATGCCGACCTTGCCGTCGACGTGCTTGGCTAGCGCCCTGACGTCGGCATAGCCGATCGAGTGGTCGCCGCCGACGATCACGGGGAACACGTTCTCCGACGCCACGTGCGAGACGGCGCGGTCGATCTGGTCGAACGTCTTCTCGATGTTCGAGGGGATGACGAACACGTCACCGGCGTCGCACAGCGACAGCTCCTCCACAGGTCGACGGCGAGGTCGAGGCTGTAGGAGTCGTAGAGCGCCGATATTCGGCGGACGGCCTGCGGTCCGAACCGGCAGCCGGACCGGTAGGTCGTGCCCATGTCGAACGGCGCACCGAGGAACGCGACGTCGTACCTGCCGATGTCGTGGACGTCCTCGCAGTACGGCGCCTTGAGGAACGTGTTGATGCCCGCGAACGCCGGCTGGGCGCCGCGGGAGAACGTGGAGATCCGGCGGTCCTGCACCGAGGGCGCGGCCTCGAGACCGTAGTCCAGCCCACGCTCGACCTCTTCGCGCTGCTTGCGGTCGCTGATGTCCGCCAGCCTGCGCAGGCCGCGCATTCCCTGGAGCTGACTGCGGTCGAAACCGCTCCTGGTGCGATGGTCAGCCATCTCTCCTCCGTTTCACGGCGTCCCCGCGGACGCCTCGTCCGTGATCGCGACACCCGGCTCGACGCCGCCGCCGTGCGCCAGGTCGGGCCGCCGAGCCGCGAAGTAGACCGCGCCGACCACGCCGAACACGGCCATGCCGACGAGCACGGCCCAGTTCTGGTACCACGGCGCGTCGGGAGTCCTCGGCCACGCGATGTTCACGAGCTCGAAGGTCAGCCAGACGGCGGCGGCGACGTTCACCACGAAGGCCACGGTGTTGCCCGCCCGGCTCCGCGCCGTTCCCTGCCAGGTCCCCCGGAGCCGCCGGACGAGCAGCGCGACGACCGGACTCAGGAACCCCACGTAGTACGCGCCGGTGGCGAACGCGACGAGCACCGACAGTGCGTTGGCGTAGACGAAGGCGAGGGACGCGAGCGCCGCGACGAGCAGCACCGCGTAGACCGGGGACTGGTTGACGCGCGAGACGCGGCGCCACACCTTCGACAGCGGGATCATGCCGTCCCTGGAGTACGAGTACACGACGCGCACGCCGGTCGCCTGGACGGCGATCCCGCACGCGACGAACGCCACGACCACGACGGCGAGGAACGGCTTCTCCGCCCACGACCCGAGACCCGCGACGACCGCCACGGACACCGGGTCGGCGACCGCGCCGGACAGCACGGCACCGATGTCGGGCGAGGCGAGGATCAGCGCCACGGCGGCCAGGAGGTCGACGAGGCCGACCGTCACCAGCGAGATGAGGATCGCTCGCGGCACCTCGCGGGTCGGGTTGCGCGTCTCCTCCGCGACGCTGCCGCACGAGTCGAAGCCGAGGATCACCCAGCCGGCGATGCCCACCGCGGCGATGAACGCGGGGAGGAACGGCGCGTTGCCGGGCGTCGCCTGCGTGTCGACGAGGACGCCGAACGGCTGCTCGCGGAAGAACGAGATCAGCGCGATCCCGATGCCGACGCTCGCCACCAGCTCGCAGGCGATGCCGATGTTCACGACCCACCGCAGCAGGTTGAGGCCGATCACGTTCACCGTCGTGAAGAGCGCCATCACGATCAGCGCGAGGACCACGCCGACCCAGGGCGCGTCGTCCTGCCAGCCGATCAGGTGTCCGAGGAAGAAGCCGCCGCTGTACGCCACGGTCGAGAGGGTCAGGATGAGCGCCCACAGGTAGATCCACCCGGACCACCAGCCGTACGCGGGACCGGCGAGGCGGCGCGACCACTGGTAGATGCCGCCGGCGATCGGCCAGCGCCTGGCCAGCTCCATGTACACCAGGCCGACGAGGATCTGGCCGACGACCACGACGGGGATCGCCCACACCCAGGCCGGGCCGGCCGTCTGCGCGCCGAGCGCGACCACGGTGTACAGGCCGACGATCGGCGAGATGAACGCGAACCCGAGCGCCCAGCTTGTCCAGAAACGCAGGATCCTGGGCAGCTCCTGTCGATAACCCAGCTCCTCCAGGAGCCTCTCGTCGTCGGGGGCGGCGGTCGCCTCGGCGGTCGCGCGTTCACGTGAGCGGTCCATGGCTGCACCCGGCCTTCGTCATGGCCCCCGCTGTGTCCTGTCACTTCGGGCCTGTCACCTGCTGCAGACAACTGGGACCAGTTGTCTGGTGGCTCTGTCTACGGGAGCCGGAATCCGGCGTCAATACCTGGAATGGCCAGCTGACGTGGCGCCCGCGACGTGACATCGCGGCCTGTCCGATGGAGACTTGTCCGGTTGTCCTAACCGAGCCGGGAGGTGCCGGTGTGCGAACGACCAGGCAGGAGCGACCGGGGCCGGCGACCGAGAACACCCTTGTCCGGTCGAGCTTCGTCCCCTTGTACTACCAGCTGCAGGAGATCCTCAAGGAGCAGATCGAATCCGGCGTCTGGGGTCCCGGCGACGCGCTCCCGTCCGAGCCGACGCTCGCCACCCGCTACCAGGTCAGCCGCGTCGTCGTCCGGCAGGCACTGGCGATCCTCGAGGACGACCACCAGATCGTCCGGATCAGGGGTCGCGGCACGTTCGTCACCGAGCCGAAGATCGACATGCCCGCCGGCGGCCTGTCGCGGCTGCTGACCGAGGCGCGCGACCCGGAGCTGTGCATCCTCGTGCTCGACAAGAGCCACCCGGTGGTCGAGCAGAGCATCCGCACCCACCTCGACGCGCGCGACGACGACGACATCCTGCGGGTGACCACGCTGCTCTCCCTGCGCGACAAGCCGTTGGCCATCACCTACTCGTTCTTCCGGCGCGACGACGTCGACTGGCTCGACCGGCGTACGCAGGCGGGCCGGGCGCTCGCGTCCGACCTGACGCTCGCGGAGCACGATCTCGAGCTGTCGACCTCCCACGTCTCGATCGAGACGAGCCACTGCGGCCAGTTCGAGGCCGACCGCTTCGGCATCGCAGTGCGGTCCGGCGTCTTCCTCGTGCACTCGACGGAGTACGTCCCCACGCCGGGCGGCAGCCGACCGCTGGAGTTCGCCCGCGCCGAGTACCGCGGCGACATGGTGCAGTTCCGGCTGTGCAGCAACACCGAGGCGTGCTGGTTCAGCACCGGCCTGACCGTCCGCTGACCGGGCGGGAAGCCCCGTGGGGCCGTGCGCCGCAAGGCCCCGAGAAGCGCACGGCCCCACCTCCGACCGCGGAGACACCTCACGCGGCGGCGACCGAGAGGCCACCTGATGGCGGCTCCTCGGTTGCGGCAGCTTACGGCTCCGGCGTCATGCTCACAGAGGAAACATCGATACACACGCTGCGTGACCGGTGACCCTCAGTCGTCGGGCCCGGGGACCTCCGTGCCGCAGTCCGCGCACCGGGTCGGCGGCTCGTCGTCGGCGAGCCGGCCGCAGGCCGGACAGACCCGGTTGGCCCAGCAGGCGGCGTCGCCGCCCTCGTCACCGGGATCGGGCGTCATCACCACGCGACAGCCTCCTGACCTCACCCGGCTGCGGGAACCGGACCCGGTGTCGTCGCCGTCTGGCTCCGCATGAGCCTGCCGGTCGCCAACCGCACGCACGACCACGATAATGCCGTCGGCGCCGGGATCCGGCGCCACCGTCACGACGACGAGGTGGCCATGCGTACCGCGAATGACCCTGGGATCGCGCCGGGCGCGATCGTCTGGGGAGCGCTCGGCCTCATCCTGGGCATCATCTCCGTCGCCGTCCCGTGGTCGGGGACATGGAGCTCCGCCGGCGGCAGCCTCGAGGAAACGACCGTCGGTTTCGTGGACATGGGCGCCGGTGCGGTCCTGTTCGCCGGCGCCATGCTCCTCGCGGCCGCGTCGATCCCGGTGGTCCTCAAGTGCAACGGGACGGCGCGCACCATCGTCGCCCTCGGGGGCATGGGCGCCGCGGCGGTCGCCGCGGTGGGTCTCGGGCTCGCACAGCTGCGGCTCCGCGCGATGCACCTGGAGCTGACCAGGAGTTGGGCACAGCTCGCCGACGACGCCGGTGAGACCCACATCGCGGTGCAGATGGGCCCGGCGATCGCCGGCCTGTGCCTGGCCCTCCTGGTGGTCGCGATCACCCGCGCGGCGTGGCCGGCGCAGCCCGTGCGGTGCTACGGCCTGGCCTCGCTCGCCGCACTGATCATCAGCTTCATGTACCCGTGGGGATACCAGCGCGCGGCGTTCGGCACGGACGTCGTGATCCGCGACGTCTGGTTCATCAGCTTCGGCTTCCTCGGCTTTGCCATCGCGGCGGCGGGCGCGTACGCCGTCGTCGCGGTGATCCTCACCGTCTACTTCGAGCGGCGGGCCTGGTGGCCGGCCGTCGCCGCGGTCTCCGCGCCTCTGATCCTCCTCGTGGTCGCGGTGGGCTTCGTCGACAACGACCAGATCGCGACCACCTTCGAGGGCGCCAGCAAGGTCGACGGCCCGGTGGACAACACCTACATCGCCTGCCTCTACCTGCTGGTCGGCCTCGTGACCGCGATCTGCCTGCTCGTCACCGCCGTGCGCGCGGACCGGCGCCCGACCACCGTCACCGTCCCGGCAATCGACCCGCGATCCGGTCCGCCGCCGATGCCGATGCACCCTCCCTACGCCCCGCCGGCATCCCCGTACGTCCAGCCGGGACCGCCGCCCGGCCCTCAGGCGCCGCCTCCACCGGGCCCACGGCAGCCCTGGTAGCGACCCCGGGGATCCGCTGGAACCGAACGCGGCGGCGGTGCCGTCTGTGGGGGCATGAGTTCGCTGGTCGCCTCCCGCAGCACGGTTGTCACCCACAAGATCATCGGCATCGCCGCACTCGCGACCGCACTCCTGCCGGCTCTCGCCCTCACCTTCCTGCACCTGCGGGTCAGGGCTGCCGCCATGCGCACCGCGGAGCGGTGGAGCGACGTCCAGCGTCAGGCATCGGAGCTGAGCGCATCCGTCGTGTCCACCGGTCAGGCCGCGCCGCTGCTCGCCGTTATCGCGATGCTCGCCGTCATCGTCGCGCTTGCCCTGACCAGGGCGGCACGACTCGACGGCTGAGCGGTACCGGCGTCAGGCGGCCGCCGCCTGCTGCGGCTGCTCCTCGTTGTCGTCCGAGCCCATCGAGACCGGCCTGCGCTTCGAGATGAGCACGGCCGCCACCAGGATCCCCACCGCGACCAACGCGACCACGACGCGCAGCCCGATGTTGTCCGCATACGCGACCACGGACGGAGCGATGAGCAACGCGACGAGGTTCATCACCTTGAGTAGCGGGTTGATCGCGGGCCCCGCGGTGTCCTTGAACGGGTCGCCGACCGTGTCGCCGATCACCGTCGCCTCGTGCGCCGGCGAGCCCTTGCCGCCGTGGAAGCCGTCCTCGACGAGCTTCTTCGCGTTGTCCCAGGCGCCGCCGGAGTTGGCGAGGAAGACCGCCATCAGCGTGCCGCACGCGATCGCGCCGCCGAGATAGGCGCCGAGCGGCGCGTAGCCGAGGCCGAAGCCGACCGCGATCGGGGCGAGTACGGCGAGCAGGCCCGGCGTCGCGAGCTCGCGCAGCGAGTCCTTCGTGCAGATGTCGACGACACGGCTGTAGTCGGGCCGCTCGGAGAAGTCCATGATCCCCGGGTGCTCGCGGAACTGCTTGCGTACCTCGAACACGACCCGACCCGCGGCGCGACTGACCGCCGTGATCGCGAGTCCGGCGAAGAAGAACACGACCGCGGCGCCGATCATCAGGCCGACGAGGATGTTGGGGCTGTCGATGGAGAGCCCGAACGTCTCACCCTCGGGCAGGGCACCCTCGACCGCGGACTTGAACGAGCCGAACAGCGCCGTGGCGGCGAGCACGGCGGTCGCGATCGCGATGCCCTTGGTGATCGCCTTGGTGGTGTTGCCCACGGCGTCGAGGCGGGTCAGCACCTCGGCGCCCTCGCCCTTCACGTCGCCGGACATCTCGGCGATGCCCTGGGCGTTGTCGGAGACCGGGCCGAAGGTGTCGGACGACACGATCACGCCGACCGTCGTCAGCAGACCGGTGCCTGCGAGCGCCACGGCGAAGAGCGCGACCTGGGCGTTGCCCGAGCCGAGCAGGAACGCGCCGTAGACGGCGGCGCCGATGAGCAGCGCGGTGTAGACGGCCGACTCGAGGCCGACCGAGATACCGGCCAGGATCACCGTCGCGGGACCGGTGCGCGAGGTCTCGCCGATCTCCCTGACCGGGCGGCGGTTGGTCTCGGTGAAGTAGCCGGTGAGCACCTGGATGACGCTGGCGAGCAGGAGGCCGATGACGACCGCACCGATCGCGATGAAACGTGGGTTGCCGTCGAAGTCCGCGACCTCGCTGTTGGTGAGCTGGTCGAAGCTGTTCGGCAGGAAGACGAAGGCGGCGATCACCACGAGGATCGCGGAGATGATCGCGGAGACGAAGAAGCCGCGGTTGATCGCGGTCATGCCGCTGCGGTCACGTGCCCGCGGCGAGACGACGAAGATGCCGACGACGGCGGTGATGACACCGATCATGGGGACGATGAGCGGGAAGATGAGGCCCGCGTCGCCGAACGCGATCTTGCCGAGGATCAGGGACGCGACGAGGACGACGGCGTACGACTCGAACAGGTCGGCGGCCATGCCCGCGCAGTCGCCGACGTTGTCGCCCACGTTGTCGGCGATCGTCGCGGCGTTGCGCGGGTCGTCCTCGGGGATGCCCTGCTCGACCTTGCCCACCAGGTCGGCGCCGACGTCGGCGGCCTTGGTGTAGATGCCGCCGCCGACCCGCATGAACATCGCGAGCAGCGCGGCGCCGAAGCCGAAGCCCTCGAGAACGGTGGGGGCGTCGGAGTGGTAGACGAACACGACGATCGCGGCACCGAGCAGGCCCAACCCGACGGTGAACATGCCCGCGACCCCGCCGGTGCGGAACGCGATCCGCATCGCCCTGTGCTCGCCGTCCGCCTCGCGGGCGGCCGCGGCGACGCGGACGTTGCCGCGCACGGCGAGCCACATGCCGGCGAAGCCGGTGAGGGCGGAGAACCCGGCGCCGACGATGAAGAACGCGGAGCGGCCGATGCGGACGGACATCGACTCGGCCGGCAGCAGCGACAGCAGCACGACGAGGATGACCACGAACGGCGCGAGGGTGAGGAACTGGCGCTTGAGGTACGCCGCCGCGCCCTCCTGCACCGCGCCCGCGATGTTCTGCATGCGCTCGGTGCCCTGGCCGGCCGCGAGCACCTCGCGGACCAGCGCACCTGCGACGGCGAGTGCCAGGAGCGCCACCACACCGACGATCACGACGATCGTGATGTTCGCGCCGCTCAGGCTGAAGCTCTCGGCGCTGAGGGTCAGGCCGGACATCCGTCCTCCTTGGTGAGGTGCACGCCCGGAACGTGTTCGAAGACGAACGTGCCGTTCCGGGGTTCAAGTACCGACGAGTGGCCGCGAATGGGCGGCTGCGCGGCGAGTGTAGCGGCCACCCGCGCCCGCACGACAGCGGGGACCGGGCGTGATGCCCCCACATCCGGGCGAGCGGATGGGATCATCGGTGCCGACACGGCCGATCCGCCGTACCCCGCGAGAGGAAGATCACAATGTCCGACGAGTGGCGCTGGTGGCTCGGTAACCGCGATTACTTCCTGCGTGACCGCACCGAGCAGCTGGCCGACGAGCTGTCGCGCGCGTCGTCGGAGACGAGCCGCATCTCGTCCCAGCTGCGCCACGTCCAGGGCACGCTCGAGCAACGCGTGAACCGCCTCGCCACCGCGTTCGACGCCTTCATCGAGCTCTCCGACCTGCGCACCGACCTCAACGCGTTCACCGACGCCGCCGCGGCCAGGCACCGGGTACGCCGCATCGTCGTCGGCGGCATCGAGGGCGACAGCGCGCTCGCCGACGACCTCGAGGACGTCGACGGGTACTGGCTCGTCCCGGCCGCGCGGGCGTTCGCCGCCCTGGGCAGGGGCGACGAGTCCGCGGCCGCGGTCCCGCTCGCGGAGGCCACCCGCCTCGACGCGACGCGCACCCGGCTCTTCCTCCTCACCGCCCTCGGCGTCGCCAAGGCTCCGGCGCTCGCGCTGCCCTGGCTGGGCGAGGCGCTCGGCGAGCTCACCCCGGGGCCGGTGACCCACGCGCAGCGGGCACTCTGGCTGGCGGCGGCGGAGGGCCGCTTCGGCCCGGAGGGTCGCGCACTCCTCACCGAGCGGCTCGCCCGCGCCGTCGGCGCCCTCCCGGCCGACCAGGTGGAGGTCGAGACGAAGGCCTGGCTGGACACGATCCGCCACCTGCCCTCGCCCCGGACGAGCCGGCTACCCGACCAGTTCGCCAGGGACGCCAGGTACGGCACGGCGCTGAGCGCCGCGGCGGTGCTCGGCGCCCTGCGCCTGCACTGCGAACAGACCCTCATGCCGTCGACCGGCGTCACCGAGGACGCCGCCGTCCAGCGCGCGCCGCAGCGTCAGCTGCCTCCGGCGGTCTTGCGACAGTCCACCGACGCGCCCCCCGCCGGGACCGATCCGGCTCCCGGGCAGGACGACGACCCGCTGCGCGACATCGTGGTCACGCTCGTCGACGAGGGCAGCCCCGACGAGGCACCGGTGCTCCGGCGGGTCGCCGAGCTCAGGCGGGTCATCTCGTCCAACGGACAGGCACCGTCGGAGGAGACACGCCCGGGCTGGCGCGACGAGGCCGGCGACCTCGTCACCTTCGTCCGCCAGGACGCGTTCGACCGCGACGCCGGAGTCGCCATGGCGGCCGGGGTGGCGCTGCGCGCCTGCGCGCCGCTCGCCGATGCCGTCGCGGAACGCCTCGCCGCCGACACCGTGATCGCGGTGCCCGACGAGTCGACCGTGACGATCGAGGGCGTCGCCGTCCGGGTCACGGCGGAGGGCCCGCGGTCAGCGGACGTCCGCGCGCTCGACGAGGCCATCGCCGAGCGCGCGCCGGGCGCCACACCCGAGCGCCTCGGCTACGGCATCGCCGCGGTCGGCGTCCTGCTGTTCGTCGCGGGTCTCGCGACCGAGGTGGGTCTCGTCGTCCTCGGTGTGCTCGCCGTGGTCGCCGGTGGGGGCTACGGGATCTACGCGACAAGGACCCGCCTCGCCGCCCGCGCCGAGAGCCGCGTCACGCAGGATCTCGCGCACGGTCGTGCCGACACGGCCGCGAAGGCGGTCGGCGAGCTCGCCGGCGTGATGCGGGACGGCACGGCGAACGTCGCCGACGACAAGACCGCGGTCCACGCTCTGCTGTCGTAGCGTGACCGGACCGACTCAAGTGCTCGCGGCGACCGCCTCATCGACGGTCTTGTGCAGCGGGAAGACCTTGGTCAGGCCCGTGACGCGGAAGATCTTGAGGATCCTGTCCTGCGTGCACACCAGGCGCAGCGTGCCGTCGTGGGCGCGTACCCGCTTGAGCCCGCCGACGAGGACGCCGAGGCCGGTGGAGTCGAGGAACTCGACGCGCTCCATGTCGACGACGATGTGGTAGGTGCCGTGGGCCACCAGGTCGATGAACACCTCGCGGAGCTTCGGTGCCGTGTAGACGTCGACCTCCCCCGCGACCTCCACCACGGTGCGGTCGTCCACGACACGGGTGGTCAGCGACAGGTCCACGGGTCCTCCGTCGTCTCTGCGGGAGCCTTCACGGCATTCAACCACGCGCCCGACCACGCAGCCGCACCCGTGAGGGGCACTCCGACCGGGTCAGGTCACGGTGAGGGTGCCCCTCACCGGCGCGATCGCGGCTGTCGGTCGCGGCGAGGACAATGGGGGCAGCGTGAACGAAGCCACCCGTACCCGAGACCCCGCGGCCCTGCTCGAGCAGCTCGCCGGTCGACGCGGCACCCCCGACCAGCCCGTGCTGACGCACGTCGAGCAGGTCGCCGCACGCGGTGGCGACGTGACGGACTGGCCCGCCTGGCTGCCACCCACGCTGCACGACGCGATCGCCGAGCTGGGCATCGAGGCGCCGTGGCGCCACCAGGTCGAGGCGGCGGAGCACGCCCGCGCCGACCGATCCGTGGTGGTGGCGACGGGCACGGCATCGGGCAAGTCGCTCGCGTACCTGATGCCCGTGCTCACCGCCGTGGCGGACGACGACGCGACGGCGCTCTACCTCGCGCCGACGAAGGCCCTCGCCCGCGACCAGCTGCGCGCGATGCTCGCGCTCGACGTGCCCGGCATGCATCCCGCGGTCTACGACGGCGACACCGAACCCGAGGAACGGCAATGGGTCCGGCGGCACGCGGACTACGTGCTCACCAACCCCGACATGCTGCACCACAGCATGCTGGCGCGCCACGAGCAGTGGAGCTCCTACCTGCGCCGGCTGCGCTACGTCGTCGTCGACGAGTGCCACCACTACCGCGGCGTGTTCGGCTCGCACGTTGCGCAGGTGCTGCGCAGGCTGCGCCGGGTCTGCGCCCGGTACGGCAGCACGCCGTCGTTCGTGCTCGCCTCCGCGACGGTGTCGGCACCGGAACGGGCGGCCGAGCGCCTCACCGGCCTGCCCGTCGTCGCGGTGACCGACGACACGTCGCCGCGTGGCTCGACCGCGTTCGCGCTGTGGGAGCCGCCGCTCACCGACCTCACCGGCGAGCACGGTGCGCCCGTCCGCAGGAGCGCGAACGCCGAGGCGGCCGACCTGCTCGCCGATCTCGTCTGCGCGCACGTGCGCACACTGGCGTTCGTCAGGTCGCGCCGCTCGGCCGAGGTCATCGCGGTCGAGGCCCGCCGCCACGTGGCCGCCGCGGTGCCCGAGCTCGGCCCGCGGGTCGCCGCGTACCGCGGCGGCTACCTGCCCGACGAGCGCCGCGAGCTGGAGCGCCGGCTGGCGTCCGGGTCGCTGCTGGGAATGGCCACCACCAACGCGCTCGAGCTGGGCATCGACATCAGCGGGCTCGACGCCGTCCTCGTCGTCGGCTGGCCGGGCACGCGCGCGTCGTTGTGGCAGCAGGTCGGCCGTGCGGGACGCGGCGGCCGGCACGCCCTGGCGATCCTCGTCGCGCGGGACGACCCGCTCGACACGTACCTCGTCCACCATCCCGAGGCGCTCTTCGGGCAGCCGGTCGAGGAGACCGTCCTCGATCCGGACAACCCGTACGTCCTCGCGCCGCACCTGTGCTCCGCGGCCGCCGAACGCCCGCTCACCGACGACGACCTCGTCCTGTTCGGGCCGGCGGCGCCCGCCGTCGTCGAGGAGCTCGAACGCGACGGGCACCTGCGGCGCCGCAGGGCCGGGTGGTTCTGGACCGGTCACGGCAGGCCACACGACCTCGCCGACCTGCGCGGTGCGGGCGGGCCGCCGGTGAGCCTGGTCGAGGAGACGACAGGGCGCCTGCTCGGCACGGTCGACGCCGCGACCGCGCCCGCGCAGGTGCACGACGGCGCGGTGTACCTGCACCAGGGCGAGACATACCTCGTGCGGCAGCTCGACCTCGACGACGCGGTCGCGTTCGTCGAGCGGGCCGAGCCCGACTACACCACGATGGCACGCGAGACGACCGACATCGCGATCATCGGAGTCGGCGAGCGCACGTCCTGGGGCGACGCGGAGCTGTGCGTCGGCACGGTCGAGGTGACCCAGCAGGTGACCGGGTTCCTGCGCCGCAGGCTCCCGACCGGCGAGGTGATCGGCGAGGAACCGCTCGACCTGCCGCCTCGCATGCTCCGGACGCGCGGTGTGGTGGAGCATGCCCGCGTCGGCGATCGAGGCCGGCGGCATCGCGGCGGCCGACCTCCCCGGCGCCGCGCACGCCGCGGAGCACGCCTCGATCGGCCTGCTGCCGCTGTTCGCCACCTGCGACCGGTGGGACATCGGCGGCGTCTCGACCGCGCTGCACGAGGACACCGGGAGGCCGACGGTGTTCGTGTACGACGGACACGCGGGCGGCGCGGGCTTCGCCGAACGCGGCTACGCCGCGGCCGGCGACTGGTTGCGCGCGACGCGGGAGGCCATCGCGTCGTGCGGATGCGAGACCGGCTGCCCGTCCTGCGTACAGTCACCCAAATGCGGCAACGGTAACGAGCCTCTCCACAAGCGGGCGGCGGTTCGCCTGCTCGACCTGCTGCTCGCCGGGCACACTTCTCGTGACCGCTCCGCACCCGACGGCATGTGAAAGGCAGACCCGCGATGGTCGTGCTCGGGCTCATCTTCGTCGTCCTGGCGATCGCGTGCGGTGTGGGCGTCCTGCTCGGCAACGGGAACGCGGTGTCGCCGGAGTGGTACGGCCTGACGCTCGACGGCTTCAGCGTGCTGTCGGTCTACGTGGCGGGACTCGTCACCATGCTCGTGCTGCTGCTCGGTGTGTGGCTGATGCGACGAGGCGTCCGCAGGACCGTGCACGCCCGCAGGACGCGTGGCGGCTCAGCGCCGGCGCGATCTCGCGCGGTGAGCGCCGGCGGCGACGACCCGGCCGAAGACGCCGCGCCGCAGCCCCGCACGTGACCAGAGCACCACGTGGCCGCCGACGAGAAGGAGCACGAGACCCATGGCGACGGGCACGGCCACGTCACCGCGCAGGTTGCCGTAGGCGAGCGGCTCGATGGCCCGGTTCTTGGCCGCCGTGCGCTCGGTGGTCACCGGCGCGACCTTGGGGCGCACGCCGAACGACGGGTACGGGTTGCTGGACGGCAGGCCGTCGTCGGGCCAGCTCGCTCCCGGCACCTGGCCGCCGGGCCCGAGCTCGGGCGTGGGGAACGCGCCTTCGCGTCCACCACCTGTCGATGATCCACCGCGACCGGGGACCTGCCCGGCCGTCGAGCGCTCCCGCGCGGCGGTAGGAACCTCGACGGAGTCCTTGGCCGTGCCCGAGGAGAGGCCACCACCTGGCGCCTGCCGCGTCGCGGCCACCCCGACGGCGGTGCGGCCGCCGGACGCCGGCGCCGTGAGCGTCGCCGAGCACGAGCTGCCGTCGCACGCCTCACCGACGCCGACCTTCTCGGCGCGGTCGCCGACGGCGACGGTGTACGAGGTGAGGTCGGGTTCGGCGCCCTTGCGCCAGTCGACCTTCACCTTGCGGGACGAGACCGCGTCGGCGTCGACGCCCTTCGGCGTCGCCGGCGGCGCCTTGACCACGAACGACGACTCCGACCCGCTGCCGAGCACGAGGACGTTCGCACCGAAGGTGACGGTCCACCTGCCGTTGCGCGCCGGGGTCTGGCGACCGTCCTCGACGCACGAGCCGTCGAAGTCGGGGCACGAGAGCGAGAGGGTGTAGGAAAGGGTCTTGGGGCCGTCGCCCTTCGCCACGGTGACCGGCTTGCTGCCACCGGGTGGGGTCAGGCCGAGCTTGCCGTGCTCGAGCAGCCCGAGCTTGACGCTGATGGTCACCTCGTCGGAGCGGGAGGTGAGGGTGGAGTCGGACACCGAGATGCGTCCCGCCTCCGCCGGCGCGGCGGTGATCACGCTGCCGACGAGGACGGCCGTGGCCGCCACCGGCAGCACGACGCATGCCGCAGCCAGCCTGGCGCGCCAGGTGCGCCCCCCACGCCCTACGAACACGTCCGGTCCTCCCGCTGGGTGCATGGCGTTCGTCGTGGGCAACGACGCCGTGTGCGGCAGGTTACGCCACAGTAGCCATGGCGCGGATGCCGTGAGGTGCTGTGTCACATCCGAAATCACGCATCGTGAGGAGTGGTAACGATGATCACCGGCGTTCACGGACTCATCTACACCGAGGACACCGAGGGCGTGCGTGCGTTCTTCCGCGACGTGCTGGGCTTCGCCCATGTCGACGCGGGAGACGGGTGGCTGATCTTCGCGCTGCCGCCTGCCGAGCTCGGCGTGCATCCGAGCGGGGGCAACGGCGTCGGCAGCGGCGGGCACCAGCTCTTCCTGATGTGCGACGACATCGCGGCGACCGTCGCGGAGCTCGAGGGCCGGGGGGTGACCTTCGCCCAACCACCGACCGACGAGGGCTTCGGCATCGTGGCCGTCATGCGGATCCCCGGTGACGGCACCCTCGGCATCTACCAACCCCATCATCCGACGGCACTCGGCCTCACCCCCTGACCCGTGCGCATCGACACGGCCGAGGCACGCCGCCGGTTCGCCGCCGCCCGGGTGGCCCGACTCGCCTCGGCGGACCCGGACGGACGGCCGCACCTCGTGCCGGTCACCTTCGTGCTCGACGGTGACCGGCTGCTGCACGTCGTCGACGAGAAGCCGAAGCGGAGCAGGGACCTGCGGCGGGTGCGCAACCTCCGCGCCGACCCGCGGGCCGGCATGCTCGCCGACCACTACGACGACGACTGGTCGCACCTGTGGTGGGTGCGTGCCGACGGCGAGGCGACCGTGTCCGACGACGGGGAGCAGATCGCGCGGGCGGTGGACCTGCTGGCGGCCAAGTACCCGCAGTACCACGAGCAGCGGGTGTTCGGCCCGCTCGTGGCGCTCACGGTGCACCGATGGACCGGCTGGGCGGCGGCGCATCAGTAGACCGAGACGTGGACGTGGTCGAGGTGGCGCAGCGTCGGGTTCGACGTGTCACCGCTCGGGTGGCGGTACGCGTGCCAGCCACGCCCTGGCGTCCAGATGCGGTCGCGGTAGATCACGTACTTCACGTGCAACGGTCGCGCGTTGCCGACGACCCAGGAGGCGAGGCGCCAGCCCTTCGCGACCCGGGCCGGGCTCCGCCAGGGCGTGATCATCACGTCGACCGCCCGCCCCGAGTAGTGGTCGCTGCCTGCGATGTGACCGCTGCTGCAGCCACCTGGGCAGTACCCACCGATGTCCGACTCACCGAACTCGGACCGGATCAGGTCGCGGACCCGGCGTGCGCGGGGCGTGAGCCCGTCGGCGCCCATCGGTCCGGCACCGGCGTCACCCTCGACCGTCGACGCGACGGCGAACGGGCCGCCGACGGTCCCGGGCACGGCCCGTGCCCTCGCTCGCGCGTCGCCGAGCCGAGTCAACGCGCCGCCGAGTCGCACCCGCGTCGAGATGTCGGCGACGCCGTTGGACGTCAGGCAGCCGGTGAGCCGGGCGCCGTTGCGCCGTGCCACCTCGGCGGCCGTCCGGCACGGCTCGCCGGCCTTGCCCGTCCACAGGCGGTCGGCCGCCGCCAGTGCGGCGAGGTCGGCCGCCGCCGAGGCGCGGTGCCGCGCGGTCGCCGCCGAGCCGTACAGGCCGACGACCACGGCGACGGCGAGGACCACCGCACCCATCGCGAGCACCCAGATCGACGCGGCGCCGCGTTCCCGGTCGGGTCGCCGAGTCACGGCACGCCACCCGTCGTGGTCGCGTCGTCCTCGACCGCGGCGACCGAGCGCGAGGTCACCCGCATCGCCCGCAGCCCGGCGACCCGCACCGACGCCGCGCACCGCACCTCCGCCATGCCGTCGTCGCGCGCGACGTCGATCGCGGCGCCGCGGGGAGCGGCCGTGGCGGCGGCGGCCACGACCGCGGTCATCGGCTCGCCACGCGCCAGTGCCCGCGCGGCCGACCTCGTCGCGTCGTGACATCGCAGCGATGCGCTCGCGGAGGCGATGACCAGCAGGCCGCAGGCGACGAGCACGAGCAGCGACGGCAGCGCCACCGCGAGCTCGGCCGTGTAGGCGCCGCGTGTGCGCCGGTGCCGATCGGTGCGGCTCACGGGGTCACCTGCATGATCAGCCAGCCCTCACGGACGATCTGGTCGAGCAACTGGTAGACCCGCTGACTGGTCAGCACCTTGACCAGGCAGGTGCCGAAGCCCACCGTGGCGACGCAGCCGACGACGTACTCGGCGGTGGTCATGCCGTCGTCGGAGCCGGCCCCGGGCGGCATCCGCAGGTTCTTCATGTCGACCTCCGGAAGGAATGCCGGCTGTCGGCCGGCCCGAGATCCCGCCCACTCGCGGGATCACCTCGTACGTCGGCACCGGGGCCCGGCGTCTGTAGCCCACCGGCGGGATCTGGGGACAACGCGAACGCGCCGGTGCCCCCGGCGTCGACCGGGGGCACCGACACGAGGTGGACACGACTCACACGAAGGCTTCGACGGCCTTCTGGATGATCGTCCAGATGAGCTCCTGCACCTCTGGAGAGGTCAGCAGCTTGTAGAGGATGCCGGCGAGACCGACGGCGGCGACCGTGCCGACGGCGTACTCTGCCGTCGTCATGCCCGAGTCGCCGCGAGCACGCCGACGGCGAGTCGGCAGCGCACGGGCAGGGCGGGGAACCGGAAGCATGGTACCTCCCGAAAGAGCCGACGACCGGTCGGTGCGGGATGCTCGGAGACGCCGAGCCTCACCCCATGAGTCGGCACGAGCACGGCCGATCCGCAGTCCCACCAACCGATCTGGGGATGCCGCATTGACCACGTATCCCGCCGCCACGGACGACGACCGCCGGCTGCTGCGCACGGCGATCGAGCTGTCACGTCGGTGTCCGGCGTCGGATACCGCGTTCTCCGTCGGCGCGGTCGTGGTCGGCGCGACCGGCGAGGTGCTCGGCACCGGCTACTCGAGGGAGACCGACGCCCACGTCCACGCCGAGGAGGCCGCGCTGGCGAAACTCGGCACGGTGGACGTCGCGGGCGCGACGATCTACAGCTCGCTCGAACCCTGCGGCGCCCGCGCGTCGCGGCCCACCTCCTGCGCCTCGCTCATCGCGGCGAGCGGCATCCGGCGGGTGGTCTTCGCGCTGCGCGAGCCGTCCCTCTTCGTCGAGGGGTGTGGCGCCGAGCTGCTGGTCGACGCGGGCGTGGAGGTCGTCGAGCTGGCCGAGCTCGGCGGCGAGGTGCGCGAGGTGAACGGTCACCTGTTCGGCGCGTGAGGACGTCACGACGGCCGGCGTCACGATCCGCGCACGGATGCCGACAGTACGTAACCGCCCGGCCCGGCGCGCACGCTCGGTCGGTGACGGTCCCGCTGAGCGGCCCGGCGATCGCGAACGGCAGGACATGCCCACCACCCGGTCGGCACCATGAGGCGATGATCCCGGTCGCGCGACGGGGCGTGCCGTGGGTCAGTGCCAGCTGCCTCCGGCGGTCTGGCGACAAAGGGGTGAGTGGCCGTGGGCGAGACGAGGATGCGCGGCCGGCTGCTGGAGCGGGAGACCCATCTCGAGACCCTGTCGGCGGCGGTCGCGGCCGCGCACCTGGGTCGGAGCTCGGCGCTCCTCGTTTCCGGTGAGGCGGGGATCGGCAAGACCAGCCTGATCCGCGCGTTCGTCGAGCGGACCCGTACGCGGGTGCTCCTCGGCGGCTGCGACGACCTCCGCACGTCCCGCACGCTCGGACCTCTGCGCGACGCCGCGCTCGGCTCCGGCGGGCCGCTGGAGCACGCGCTCACGGCGGGCGCCGGTGGCGACGCGGTCTTCGACGCGGTGGCGACGGAGCTGTCGGGTCCTGAGCCGACCGTGCTCGTGGTGGAGGACATCCACTGGGCGGACGACGCCACGATCGACGTCCTGCGCTTCCTCGGCCGCAGGCTCGACCGGCTGCGGACGGTGCTCGTCCTGACGTTCCGCGACGACGCCCTCGATGGCGGACACCCGCTGCGGCACCTGCTGTCCACGGTCGCGCCGGGTCCGGTGTCGCGGCTGGCGCTCGCTCCGCTGTCGCCCGCGGCGGTGGAGACCCTCGCCGCACACTCCGACTGGTCGGCGGCCGAGCTGTACGAGCTCACCCGCGGCAACCCGTTCTACGTGACAGAGGCCGTCGCCACACCCGACGGCGTGGTACCTGCCTCCGTCGTGGACGCCGTCCGGTCGCGGCTCCATCGGCTCGACGCGGCGGGCGTCGCGGTCGTCGAACAGCTCAGCGTGATCCCGTCGCCCATCGACCTGTCGCTCGCCGACGCCCTCGTCGGCGACCGGTGGGACAGGCTGACGGCCGCGGAGGAGGCGGGCGTCCTCGAGTTGCGCGAGAGGGCCGGGGGACCCGCGATCGTGTTCCGGCACGAGATCGCCCGCCGGGCCGTCGAGAGCAGCCTGCCGCACACGAGGCGCCGGTCGCTGAACCGCGCCGTCGTCGACGCGTTGCTCGCCACCGATCGCGAGCCCGACCTGGCGAGGCTCGTCCACCATGCCACCGAGGCCGGAGACGGGAACACGCTGCTGCGGTACGCGCCGCTCGCCGGGAGCCAGGCGGCAGTCGCCGGATCGCACCGGCAGGCGCTGGCGCATTTCGAGGGGGCGTTGCCGTACGCCGACCGGCTCGCCCTCGCGGAACGCGCGGAGCTCGTCGACGCGTACGCGTGGGAGCTGCACATCGCGCACCGCAACGGGGAGGCGGTGCAGGCGGCCTCCGCGGCGGTGGCGCTGCGCGGTGAGGTCGGCGAGCCCGTTCCACTCGTCGAGACGCTCGTCCGCGAGTCGCGCCTGCTGTACATCGCCGGTGACACCGCGGGTGCCATGGCCGCGGTAGCACGGGCGATCGAGGTGGCGCGGCCGACCGGCTCGGTCTCGGCCCTCGCGGTGGCCGAGAGCTACCGCGGCGCGATGCTGACCCTGACGATGGACGCGGAGCAGGCGGTACCCGTCCTCGAGGACGCCCGCCGGCTGGCGGGTGAGGCCGGCCGGACCGACCTCGCCGCCCTGTGCCTCAACTACCTCGGCATCGCCCACTGCGATCTCGGTGAGCGGCGTGGTCTGCTGTGCCTCAGGGACAGCCTGGCGATGGCGACGGGGAACGGTGACCACGAATCGACGGCCCGTGCGTACACGAACCTGGTGGAGGTGCTCTACCGGTACGGCGACCACGACGAGATGAGCGCCGTACTCGACGACGGCCTCACGTTCATGGCCGAACGCGGCTTCTGGTCCCACGCGTACAACCTCGAGGTACACACGGCCCTGCTCCTCACACGGCGCGGAGACCTCACGGGTGCCGAGGAGGGACTGCGAGCGCTCTTCGAAGGAGTGGACGACCCCGGGATGCTGTACGTCTACAGCGCTCCGGCACTGGGACGACTGCTGGCAAGGCAGGGTGATCCCGAGGCCGGCCCGCTGCTCGCGGCCGCGTGGGAGCGGGCATGCCGGCAGCGGTCGATGCCGGGCTACGCGTACGCCGCGATCGCGTACGCCGAATGGGCATGGCTGCAGGACCGGCTCGACGTGGCGACGACGATTGCCGACGCCATGCGACGCCGACCGCTGCCTCCCGGAGCGGAACGGCTCCGTGCGGAGCTCGGCTGCTACCTGGCCCGCGCTGGTGCCGGCGGCGAGCTGCCGTCCGACGGATGCACCGACTGGTGGACCACCACGACGCGCGGCGACTGGCGCGCCGCCGCGGCGGGCTGGGCGGAGGACGGCGACCCGTACGAGCGTGCGCTCGCCCTCACGGACTCGGGCGAGGCCGAGCCGATGCTGGAGGCCCTGCGCATCCTCGACGCGCTCGGCACCGCGGCGACGGCCGCGATGGTGCGAAGTCGCCTCAAGCTCCTCGGCGTGCGGCACATCCCGCGAGGTGCACGACCGAGCACGAGGACCAACCCGGCGGGCCTCACCACCCGCCAGGTCGAGGTGCTCGAACTGCTCGCCCAGGGACTGACGAACGCCGAGATCGCCCAGCGGCTCGTGGTGTCCGTACGCACGGTGGACCACCACGTCTCGGCGGTCCTCGCCAAGCTCGGCACAGTCTCGCGCCGACGGGCCGCGACGGTGGCGCGCGATCTCGGCCTGCTGCCGGGCAAGGACCAGCCGCTACCGGCCTAGGTAAGTGTCGCCAGGATGGGCAGTGGCGGCGGTGAGATGGGCAGTCGCTGCCGATGGCCAGGTGGTCGGTTCCGCCTACAACCGTGGAATGACTATCGAAGACCCCATCACGACCATCACCGACACCGTCCTGTCACCACGCGGATTCACCGCGGAGCTGCAACGCCGCGTGACCGGCAGGGTCGTCTCGCCGAGCGACCCCGACTGGGACGAGCAGCGTCTCGGTTGGAACCTGATGGTGGACCAGCAGCCGGCCGCAGTGGTGCACGTCGAGTCGTGCGCCGACGTCGTGGCGGCCGTGAGGTTCGCCAACGAGAACGGTCTCTCGGTGGCCGCGCAGCCGGTCGGCCACGGGGCCACCCGGGCCCTGGACGGCGCCATCATCCTGCGATTGGGCGCGCTGCAGGACCTCGATATCGACATCGCAGCGGGTACGGCGACCGTGAGCGCAGGCGTGCGATGGCGTGACCTCAACGCCGCGTTGTCGGGCACCGGCCTGAGCGGGCTGCCGGGCAGCTCGGGCGACCCGACGGTCGTCGGGTTCACCCTCGGCGGCGGGGTGAGCTGGTTCGGGCGCAAGTTCGGCATGGCGGCCAACGTCGTACGGAGCTTCGAGCTCGTCACGGCAGAGGGCGAGCAGATCACCGTGACCCGCGACTCGTACCCGGATCTGTTCTGGGCGCTGCGCGGCGGTGGCGGCAACTTCGGCATCGTCACCTCGATGGAGATCGAACTGGTCTTCACCGGCCGGATCTACGGCGGGCGGCTGATGTGGTCGATCGACCACGCACGCGAGCTGCTTCGCGCCTACGCCGAGGTCACCGCGTCGGCACCGGCCGAGCTCTCGGTCTGGGCCTGGGTGATGAACGTGCCCGACGTCCCGTTCGTGCCGGAGCCGATCCGCGGCAAGTGGATGATGGCCATCGACGTGACCTTCCTCGGCAGTCCGACCGACGCCGAGGACCTCCTCGCACCACTCCACGAGGTGGCGGCGCCCGCGCTGGGCGAGCTCGGCACGGTGCCGCTGGCGGACGTCGGCCTCATCGCGGCCGAGCCGGAGGACCCGACACCGGGCCTCATCGCCGCGGAACTGCTCACCGGCTTCGACCACGAGATCATCGACGCCCTCCTCGACGTCATCGCGATCGGGGAGCCGGGCGAACTGGCGATGTTCGGGATCCGGCACCTGGGAGGCGCGTTCGCCCGGTCGAGCGCTCGCGACGGTGCATGCGGGCACATCGCGGAGCCGTACATGCTGGTGTTCGGCGACATCATCTTCGCGCCCGAGCTGGCAGCTCCGGCGCAGGCCAGGATCGACGGCGTCCGCCGGGCGTTGGCGCCGTACACGGGCGAGCGCGTGCCGTCGAACTTCAGAGACGACGAGCACGCGGAGCTGATCCACCCCGCCGACGTGCTCGACCGGCTGCGGGCGATCAAGCGGCAGGTCGACCCCCGCGGAGTGATCCGTGGCAACAAGGTCCTGGGGGATGCGCTGCCGGTCGTCGGGCAGACGCAGTAGGGGGACGCGGGAGCCGCCGTGTGGGGACCACGGCGGCTCCCCCGACGTCGGTCGCACCGGAGTCACCAGAGCTCCACGGTCGACGCGATGCCGGCGACAACGGGGACGACGCCGAGCAGGACGAAGGCCGGCAGGAAGCACAGCCCCAGCGGCGCCGCCGCCCGGACGCCGACCTTGCGGGCGGCCTCCTCCGCCAGCAGCCGGCGCCGCTCCCGCGCCTCGGTCGCCACGTGGTCGAGCGCCGCGCTCACCGGGGCGCCCGAGGACATCGCCCGGGCCATCGCGCGGCCGAGCGTGGCGAGCGCCTCGTCCTTCGCCAGGACGCTCCACGACTCCGCCGGGTCACCGCCGAGCCGGAGCAGGGAGACGACGCCATGTAGCGCGTCACCGACCGGCCCGCCGACCGCGCGTGACACGGCCTCCGCCGCGGCGACGGGCGTGCTGCCCGACCGCAGGCACGCCGCCATCAGGTCGACGGTCACGGGGAGGTCGCCGGCGAGGCGCTGCCGGCGCCTGCGCACCCGGGAGGGTTCGAGGCGACCGAGCACGACGTGGCACGCGACAGCGCATGCGGCGCCGACGACTGCGCCCCAAGGCAGGCCGACGAGCATGGCCACGGCGCCACCCAGGCCGACCGCGGCGAGCGCGCGACCGCGCACCTGCGGACCGGGCGGCACGACGGGCGCGGAGTCGGGCACGCCGGCACGCAGCTGGTGGAGTCGACGCACCGCCCGGGCCGATCTCCGCGGCCAGCTGAGAACGGCCAGTCCGACGCACAGCGCGGCGAGGCTCATCATGAGCCGTCCTCCGAAGTGAGCATCGCAGCGGTCCGAAGCACCCACCGCGCCCGGACGCCCACCCAGCGAGGAGCGGAGCGGCGGAGGACGGCGGGGAACACCGTCATGAGCCGTCCTCCAAAGTGAGCATCGCAGCGGTCCGAAGCACCCACCGCGCCCGGACGCCCACCCAGCGAGGAGCGGAGCGGCGGAGGACGGCGGGGAACACCGTCATGCCGGGACCTCCGCGGCCTTGGCCAGTCGTACGGTCCACAGCACGCCGAGCAGGTCGATCCCCACGCCGGCCGCGAGACATGCGAGACCGTACGGCGACCCGAACAGGAACGCCAGCGGTCGCTGACCCAGCGACGTGCCCAGGACGATGCCGAGGACGGGCAGCAGCGCCAGCAGCCGTGCCGTCGCCCGCGGGGCGGCGAGCTGGGCTGTCACCTCGCGGCGTGCGCGCTGCTCGTCGCGTAGCGACGCGGCGAGCCGCTCGACCGCCTCGGCGAGGCCCGCTCCCGACTCCACGCCCACCTGCCAGCAGGCGGCGAGCCAGCCGAGGGCCCGGTGGCCGGGCCCGGCTGCCGCCGTGCGAAGGGCGCCGGGGACGTCTCCTCCGCGCGAGGCGACCGCGACGACCTGGCCGAAAGCCGCACGAGCCGACGCGGGCAGCGCGTCGACGGAGAGACGGAGCGCCTCGGCCGGGGTGCGTCCCGCCCGCAACTCAGCCACCAGGCCGGTGCACAGCTCCTCCACCAGCCGCCGCGCGGCGTTCTCCGCCCGGCCGCGTCGCAGCCGGTGCCACGCCCGGGTCAGCCCACGAACGGGTGCGGTCGGCAGACTCCCCTGCTCGGCGGCGAACACGGGGTCGCCGAGCGCCCGCAGCCGCCCGGCCGAGACCGCGGGACCGGTGACGAGCCAGGCCGCGACGGCCGCGAGCGCGACGGCGAGCAGGCCGGCCGTCACCAGTCCTCCCCTCGCCGGGCGAGCAGGTGGTGCAGGCGGTCGGCGCCCGCCCCACGCACCATCGACTCCCCCCGTGGGAACGACGCCGCGGGCTCCGCGCGGACGATGTCGTCGGTCCCGCGACGGAGAACGCAGATCTCGGCCACCCGGCGCAGGCCGTCACGGCGCTCGCGGACGAGGTGCACGACGACGTCGAGCGCCGCGGCGAGCTGGCTGTGCACCGCGCCCCGGCTGAGACCGGCCGCGACCGCGAGCGCCTCGAGCCGCGGCGGCACATCGGCCGCCGCGTTGGCGTGCAGGGTGCCGCACCCGCCCTCGTGGCCGGTGTTCAGTGCGTTCAGCAGGTCGGCGACCTCTGCTCCGCGCACCTCGCCCACGACGAGGCGGTCGGGTCGCATGCGCAGCGCCTGCCTCACCAGGTCGCGCAACGTCACCGCCCCCGTCCCCTCCGCGTTGGCCGGTCGAGCCTCGAGCCGCACCACGTGCGGGTGGTCGGGGCGGAGCTCGCCCGAGTCCTCGACGAGGACGATGCGCTCGTCCCCGTCGACGTGTCCGAGGAGACCGGACAGCAGGGTGGTCTTGCCGGTGCCTGTCCCACCGGACACGAGGAAGGCGAGGCGGGCACGGACGAGCGCCGCGAGGAGCCGCGCGCCGTCGGTGTCGAGCGAGCCCGAGACGACGAGCTCGTCGAGGGTGAAGGTGCGCGAGCGCGGCAGCCGCAGCGAGATGCACGTGCCGCCCGGTGCGATGGGCGGCAGCACGGCGTGCAGCCGAGCGCCGTCGGCCAACCGGGCGTCGACGTACGGCGCGGCGTCGTCGAGCCGCCGGCCGGCCGACGCCGCCAGCCGCTGGGCGAGGCGGCGCACGGCGGCCTCGTCGGGGAACTCCACCGGGGTGCGGCGAAGACCGTCGCCGGAGTCGGCCCAGACCTCAGCGGGCCCGTTGACGAGGACGTCGGTGACGTCGGCGCGCCTGAGCAGCGGCTCGAGCGGCCCTGCGCCGGCGAGGTCGGCGCGAAGCGACGAGGTCAGCGTCAGCACCTCGACGTCGCCGAGCACCACGCCCTCGGCACGCAGCGCGGTGGCCACCCGCGCCGGAGTCGGCTCGTGCGAGGCACCGGCCAGCCGGTGTCGCACGGCCTCGATCAGCCGCGGGGCGACTCCGGCAGCTGCCGCGCCCGTCATGCCGCTCTCCGGTCGCCGACGAGCGAGACGAGGAAGTCGCGGCAGAACCGGGCCAGCGGGCCACGAAACTGCCGGACCGGCGGGTCGCCGCGGTCGAGGGCGGTGTCGAGCCCGGTCTCCTTGCGGATCGAGGCGACGACCGGCAGGTCGAGTGACGTCGCGATCATGGCCGGAGGCAGGCCGGTCGGGGCTGGGCCGCGCACGAGCACCCTGATGTCGGCCGCATGCCGCTTGAGCCCCTGGACGACGCGGGAGGCGGCGGCGACCGCGCGGACCTCGGCGGGCACGACGAGCAGCGTGACGGTGGAACGCGCCAGCGCCTCCGCCGCCGCTTCGTCGACCCGGCGCGGCAGGTCGACCACCACGAGGTCGCTGCACCTGGCCGCCGCACCGAGGACCGCGCGCATCGCCTCGACGGGGATGTCGAGCTGATCGCCACGGTCCCACGACAGCATGGTCAGCTGGTCGACGCGCGGCAGCGCGGCGCGCAGGGCGGCGCCGTTGACCCGGCCACGGGTGTGCGAGAAGTCGGGCCAGCGCAAGCCCTCGGTGTCCTCACCGCCCACGACGAGGTCGACGCCGCCGCCGAGCGGGTCGCCGTCGACGAGCAGCGGACTCATGCCCATACGCATCGCGGTGAGCGCGAGCGCGGCCGCGGTGGTCGACGCCCCCGCACCGCCCCTGCCGCCGACCACGCACACGACGCTGCCCGGCGGGTCGGGCGCCTCGACCGCGTCGGCGAGCCGGTCGACGAGCCACGGCTCGTCGACGGGCAGCACGACCGCGCGGTCGGCCCCGAGGTCGACCGCTCGCTTCAGCACCGCCGAGTCGTCGCGTGGCAGCACGACGACCACGCCGGAGCGGTCGGGCAGGTGCAGCCGTTGCGCCTCGGCCGTCGCGTCGGCGCCGAGGAGCACCAGCGGCGCGGACCGCCACGACGGCCGCGCGGCACCCGCGGACGGGACGAGCTCGATCGACGCGCCGGCCGCGGCGGCCAGCCGCAGCACCTCGTCGACCAGGTGCTCGTCGTCGCTCACCAACAGCGGCCGCGACTCCTTGCCGATCGTGTCGGCGGATGGGACTTCGAGTGGTGCCACCGGACCTCCCCAGGCTCGTTCGTCGACAGGTATGTCGGCAGCAACGCGGGCGTTCCGTAGGGTCGGTCGCGGATCTGTGGACGGCGGCGCGCCTAGCGCACGGCAGGCCGGACGGGCAAGGGTTGGTATTGCTACGGCGTCGCCGTAAACGGTTCGCCCCAACGAATTCGCGCTAGGTCTTCCGTTACGCGCGCGTAACCCGTAACAATGTGTGCACGGAACCGGTAGGACGCGATGGGCGGTCGATTCTCACCGTTCTCCCGCTTCCACGCACGACCACTGGGCACCCACGCGCGACCAGCCGCGGGAGGCGCACCGCGTCGAGACTTCGGTCTCGAGTCGGTGAACACGTTTGCACGCTTGGTAACCCAGGTGGCCGTGTCAGTGAACGGCGCCCGCCTCGGCGGGCGCCGTTTGCATTCGTCCCGATTCCGCCCGACAAATGCCTCGACAATCGGTCAGCGGCGCACGACCGCCTCGCAGACGGCCAGCGCGTCCTGGGCGGCGAACGTCACCGCCGCGGCGCAGTGCCGCACCCACACGGCCACGCCCTCACCGCCCTCGGCGTAGCGGGCGATCGCCGCCTCGTACGCCTCGCGGAGCTCGAGGTGCCCGACCTCGGGGGCCAGCAGGGACGAGCGGTCGAGGCCGCGGGAGACGAGGACGAGGCGCTCGGCGCCCCGGGCGACGAGGCCGCTGCCCCGCTCGAAGGCGGGGAGCGACAGCACCTCGCCGTGCACGAGCGAGGCGACGGCGACCGCCGGCGCCGCGGTCTGC